>CAJEZV010000040.1 GCA_903995005.1 uncultured beta proteobacterium | reverse complement strand
CTAAAAAGACTTCAGCCGGTCTACAAAACTTCGCTTCTGTTTTACAAAACGGCAAAGTGATTGCTGGCTATGCCAAACAAGAATTACCCAACCACGAAGTATTTGATGAAGTACGTTACTTCGTTCCCGGCAAAGAAGCCTGCGTATTTGAATGCGCAGGTATTCATTACGGATTGATATTGTGTGAAGACGCATGGCATGCTGGTCCAGCAAAACAAGCACATGCCGCTGGTGCACAAGTCTTACTTGTTCCAAATGCATCACCCTATCACCTGAAAAAAGAAACCTTGCGCATTGAAGTACTGCAGGGGCATATTGCACAAACTAAAATGCCTTTGGTTTATGTCAACGCCGTTGGCGGTCAAGACGAATTAGTCTTTGATGGCGGCTCATTTGCATTAGATAGTCAGGGCAAGCTTGTCATGGCAATGCCGCAGTTTGAAGTTGGGCTCGGTATCGTAGACATCAACTCATCTGCTCAATTGGAAAAGGGGCTCATTAGCCCACCTCAAAGTGTTGAGGCGCAAGCCTATCAAGCATTGGTTTTGGGTGTTCGCGATTACGTGAACAAGAATCACTTTCCAGGCGTCATTATTGGTTTATCGGGCGGTGTAGATTCGGCTTTGGTATTGGCTATTGCCGTTGACGCTCTCGGTGCCGATAAAGTGCGTGCCGTCATGATGGCGTCACGCTATACGGCCGACATCTCTTGGATCGATGCGAGCGAGCTAGCGAAAAACTTGGGCGTCCAGTATGACGAGATTCCGATTAGTGGCCCAGTAGATGCGCTCGAAGCATCGTTGGCAGCGCAATTTAAAGGTTTAAAGGTAGATGCTACTGAAGAGAATATTCAGGCACGTGTCCGCGGCACCCTGCTCATGGCTCTCTCGAATAAAACAGGTCACTTAGTGTTAACTACCGGTAACAAGAGTGAAATGGCTGTCGGCTATTGCACTCTGTATGGTGATATGGCCGGCGGCTTTGCAGTTATTAAAGATATCCCTAAAACTTTAGTGTATCGACTATGCGATTACCGCAATAGCATCCAGCCAGTGATTCCGGAGCGGATTCTGACACGCGCCCCTTCTGCCGAATTACGCCCTGATCAAACTGACCAGGACAGCCTGCCTTCCTATGAGGTATTAGATGGGATCGTAGAGCGCTACATGGAACAGAACCAATCCATAGCCCAAATTATTGCCGCTGGCTTTGATGCCCAGAGCGTGGAAAAGGTCACTAAGCTGATCAAGTTAAATGAATACAAGCGCCGCCAAGCGCCGCCTGGGGTCCGCGTAACCACCCGCGCTTTTGGGCGTGACTGGCGCTATCCAATCACTTCACAATTTAGGGCCTAGAAAGAAGGGATATTTGTTTTTGGCGATATCTTTTAGTTCTAGGTATGATTACTGCATTAGGGGGAATAAATGAAATTAATTACATCAATCATTAAGCCGTTCAAACTCGATGAAGTGCGTGAAGCCTTAGCGGAAGTGGGCGTTACTGGCCTCACCGTCACCGAAGTTAAAGGCTTTGGCCGTCAAAAAGGTCATACCGAACTCTATCGTGGTGCAGAGTACGTCGTCGACTTTTTACCTAAGGTAAAAGTGGAAGCTGTTGTTCCCAGTGATCGCGTTGAAGCTGCAATTGAAGCGATTACCAAAGCAGCGCGCACTGGAAAAATCGGTGACGGAAAAATTTTCGTTACTGCAGTTGAGCAAGTGATTCGTATTCGTACCGGCGAAACAAACGAATCTGCAGTGTGATCTCTGTTAAGGCCAATACAGATTCTCAGCGCATCTGAGAATCTGAGGCTGCAGGCTGACTGATTTCAGCTGCCTCTAAAATAATGGTCTTGCCAGCGCTACCTGTGCGTACCTTTGCGCCCTGGAAATACAAATCGACCTGATTCAAACCTAATGTAAGCACTTTAAAAGGTGGCCTGCCATAAATACTTGCCCCCACTCCTGGCTCTAAAGTTTTATTTTGGGTCTTACCAGATGCATCAGTTACGCAAACAGTTTGTGGCGCCTTGGATTGAAAGTAAACCATATCTCCCGCCTTTTTAGGGGCATCTGGCTTATAAGTTACTGAAGCTGAATCAGCTGCAGGGCAATCTGTTGAAACTGCTACTGTAGCTGCAAGCTCTGGAGCTGATGTGATAGCTGGAGCTGTTGCCTGCTTAGCCTCCTCAACCGGAGCATTGGCTGGTGGTGCTTCTTGCAAGACCTCCACCACAATCTCTTCCTTGGGTGGCTCAGGAAAAAATAGTGGGCGTAAATTGACTATTGAAAATACGAGTGCGGTAGCGATACCTAAGAGAACAAACAATTTCTTTTTTGGATTACTTTGTGTAGATGCCTTACTACCCTCAAATTGTGCCAGGGGTTTTGGATCTTTAATAACTACCTTGGGCGTCTCCTCCACTTGCTGTGGCTTGGATTTTTTTTCTGGTACAAGCTCTTGTTCTACTGTGGCAACTTTATTTGTCACTACAGGCTCTACTGGTTTTTCTACGATGGTTTTTTCAGGGGGCGCTTGTTCGCCAAAATCAAAAGCGTCCTCTTCACTTAACTTGAGTAAACCAGCAACTTTTTTTGCGGCAGTAACTTTAATCTGGGAACCATAAAATGAGCTAGTCTCGCCATTTTCAATTTGCTCAATCTAACGAACAGAGAGACATGCCATCCCAGACAATTCTTTCGTGCTTAAGCCAAGACCTTCTCTGGCTCTAGTAAAGGCTTCTTTGCGAATCTCCGGTAGCTTTGCTGGCTTATTCACGACTTCTCGTCTGTCTCTTATAAGAAATAATAAAACTGATACTAGCCCGAAAATACTAAATGGGTAATTAGCCTTTAGTGAATGATTTAATGGGTGATTCTCAAGGTCTGATTCAAGATACTTTTTTACTAAAGTTTGGGCCGAATCTACCTGCATTTTGTCCATCACCCTAGCCTTATGAACCTTTATTGTGGCATCAGTTGTGCCTAATTGCACGGCAATATCCTTATTTAGGAGGCCCTTAACTAGCCAGCCGCATACTTCTCGCTCTCTAGGAGTTAAATTTTCATAATTTCTTCTAGTCTCCACATCCATGGATATCCTCTTTAGCTGGCGCCCATCAAAATCAATCGCATCCGCTAGAGCCTTGAGCAATTCCTCCAAATTAAAGGGTTTGAAGAGGAAGTCAACCGCCCCTTTTTTGAGGCCCTGAACAATTTGATGGGGGTGGCTTTGGCCGCTGACAAAAATAATTGGGGTCTTGCGGCCTAATTTGAGCAACTTTTCCTGTAGATCCAGGCCAGTCATATCTGGCATCTGCATGTCCAAAAGAATGACTGCAGGAGATACTGGCACAGACTTTTCCAAGAAAATACTGGCTGAGGCGTAATCCTCCACCAAATAACCCAGTTCACGCAACATTCTGGCCAGAGAGATACGCATTGATTCATCATCGTCAATTAAGTAGATGTGGCCGACTTTAGTCATTGAATTTAAAGGGAAAAGTAATAATCTACCTAATTTACAGCAGTATGTTTCAGCTAGCTATTAGCTTTATAGCTAATCATTAAAATTTCTCAGCGAATGTACTCACATTTTCATATTGCATTGCAATAACTTCCCGACCTTTCTTGTTTCAATAGGAAGCTCAGCCCCCAATGAGATCTCACGGCACAATAGAGCCTTTCGACACCACACTTTCTGGAGTAATAAAGCATGAAACGCCTTAATGAACGCTCACGCATGGTCACCGAGGGAGTCGCTCGCGCACCCAACCGCTCGATGTATTACGCCATGGGTTACAAAGATAAGGACTTCTCAAAGCCAATGGTTGGCGTTGCTAATGGCCACTCCACTATCACCCCCTGTAATAGCGGCTTGCAAAAATTGGCGGACGCTGCAGTTGAGGCTCTAGAAGAATCTGGTGCAAAGGCTCAACTATTTGGCACCCCTACCGTATCTGATGGTATCGGCATGGGTACTGAGGGTATGAAATATTCTCTCGTCTCACGTGAAGTGATTGCCGACAGTATTGAAGTGTGTGTCAATGGTCTTTGGCAAGATGGTGTTGTCGTCATCGGTGGTTGTGATAAAAATATGCCAGGCGGCATGATGGCAATTGCACGCACCAATGTTCCAGCAATCTATGTTTATGGTGGAACCATTAAGCCCGGTCATTACAAAGGCAAAGATCTCAATATTGTTTCGGCATTCGAAGCTGTTGGTGAATTTACTTCTGGCAGATTAAGTGCAGAAGATTTAAAAGGCGTGGAAGAGCATGCCTGCCCAGGTAGTGGTTCATGTGGTGGCATGTATACCGCCAATACTATGAGCTCCTCCTTTGAAGCGCTTGGCATGAGCCTGCCCTACTCCTCAACCATGGCTAACGTAGATGAGGAGAAAGTAGCTAGCGCTGCCGAGTCTGCACGTGTTTTGGTTGAAGCCATCAACAATAACTTACGTCCACGCGACATCATTACTAAAAAATCGATTGAGAACGCAGTCAGCGTCATCATGGCTGTAGGCGGCTCTACTAATGCTGTATTACATTTCTTGGCTATTACCAGTGCCGCTGAAATTGAGTGGACGATTGATGACTTTGAGCGCATTCGTCAGCGTGTTCCAGTCATTGCGGATATGAAACCGTCAGGCACTTATTTAGCAACTGACTTACATCAGGCCGGTGGGATTCCACAAGTCATGAAGATTTTGCTCGATGGTGGATTACTGCATGGTGATTGCATGACCATCACTGGCAAAACAATTGCTGAAACCTTAAAAGATATTCCGTCTGTACCACGTGCAGATCAAAAAGTGATTCGGACTTTGGATAATCCGATTTACAAGCAAGGTCACTTAGCTATTCTGAAGGGTAATATTTCTCCAGAGGGCTGCGTTGCCAAGATTACTGGTCTGAAGAACCCATCGATTACTGGCCCAGCCCGTGTCTTTGACTCTGAAGATGATGCCATGGCAGCCATCATGGCCCAAAAGATCAAAGATGGTGATGTCGTCATCATTCGCTACGAAGGACCTAAAGGTGGTCCTGGCATGCGTGAGATGCTCGCGCCTACCTCTGCTCTCGTAGGCCAAGGTTTGGGTGAGTCTGTAGGCCTCATTACTGATGGACGCTTCTCTGGTGGCACCTGGGGCATGGTTGTTGGTCACGTCGCTCCCGAAGCCTATGTTGGTGGCGTCATCGCCCTCATCCATGAAGGGGACTCTGTGACCATCGATGCCCATAAGTTACTCATTCAGCTCAACGTCAGCGAAGAAGAAATTGCTAAGCGTCGTGCCCTCTGGAAGCAACCAAAGCCACGTTACACCCGCGGCTTGCTAGCCAAGTATGCAAGCCTTGCAAGTAGCGCAAGTAAAGGTGCAGTAACCGATCAAAATTTAGACTTAACCTAATCGATAGAGATCTAAAACAAAAGCCCCTAAGTAAAACTAGGGGCTTTTTTTGATCTATTGAAATCTAATAACTTAGTGCTTCATTGCTCCGCCATGCTGGCCCATGGCATTCACTGGCATCTTGACTTCTACTTCACCAGCCTTGGCAAACTTTAATTTCACTGGAATAGTTTCATCAGCAGCTAAAGGCGCTTTAATATTCATCAACATCAGGTGCATACCTCCCGGTTTTAACTCAACTTCACCACCTGAAGGTACAACGATATCTTTCACTTGGCGCATTTTCATGACGTTGCCTTCCATTGCCATCTCATGCAATTGCACTTCACCAGCAGCGGGTGAACTCGCTGAAATCAATTGATCAGCAGCGCCACCTTTATTTTCAATCTTCATAAAGCCGCCAGCAGCCATCTGGCCAGGCACCGTAGAGCGGGTATAAGCTTTCTCAATCTTGATTGAACCCACTCTGGCCTCTTGTGCTTGGGCGGAAAAACTCAAGCCTAAAGCCACAACTAATAAAGCTAATGTATTACGTTTCATATATACCCCTTTTGGTTAATTTTTCTCTCGGCCAGCAATCAAGCTGGACTGAAGCTGTTGAAAATTCATCAATCCCGTTTTCCGGGTCGCTCTGCCATTTTTATCTATCAATATAGTAGTTGGCGTCTCACCATGCCACTTAGGATCAATTTCATAACGCAAACGTTCATCAAAGGGCCCAACAACATAGTAATTATTGGCTTTTTCTAAACCAGCCTTATTAAGCATTTTTTGCATGCTTTCAGGGGCAACATCATCCACCTGAATAAAGATGACTTTTGCATTTTGATGACTTTTCAGAAAGCTTCCCCACAGAGGCATTTCTTTAACACAAGCCGGACAAGTAACACCCCAAAAATGAACAGCTATTGGCGCACCATTGGCGCTCTTCATTAGACTAGACCAGTCACCGCCCTGATACGGCTTTAGGTTTGGTTTATCGGCAAATGCAAGATGGACAATTCCCATAGCAAGTACAAATATAAATAGATATTTTTTCATTACTATTGCCCAACCTGAATTAATTGATACCCATCAGCTCTTGTCAGCCATGATAAAAAGACTATGTCGCCTTGGTTTATCAATAAGGGATGATCGCTATATCCATTTGTTTTAGAAACCAACTGTGCAATACCCCACGTTTTTCCATCATCCGAGGATTGTTTAATGTAAACCAGCGAATGGCCACCATCAAACTCCTTCCAAGCCAACCAGACTTTTTCACCCAAAGCAAAAAGATAGGGCCTAGAGATATTGGCACCCTCTGCACCAATTCTGACAGGCTGAGAATAACTGAGACCTTGATTACTGGAGTTTGCATAAAACACGCCAGAGCGCTTACTACCTTGTGTATACCAAGCTACGTGAAACTTTCCTGATCCAGATACTGCAATCGAAGGGCCATGATGTGGACATGCATCTGTCTTCCAGTCGTCATCTGCTACCTTGCGAATTGGTTCAGCGCCTTTAGCGGAAATGACTTGGCTTGCTTGATCCCGAATTCCGCCTGGAAATATGGCTCGATAAACAATCACTGGTTGATTTTTAGTATCCAAAGCCCCACCAATGCGGCAGCACTCGCAACTACTCTCATTAGCAAATCGCTCAGTCCTTAATGTTTTTCCACCATCATTTGAAAATGAGTACGCGATTGATCCACCTAAACGCTTTACTCCGCCTTGCTTTACAGCCGCCACTAATCGCTTATCAATCCAAGAAATAAAAATAGAATTATCAGGTCTGATTAAAACCAAGGGGAAGCGCTGGCTAGAGTTATCTTGAACTAGGGACACTGGTGAACTGAATGTACTACCACCATCAGTGGATCTTGAAGTATTAATTTGTGCATTCCAATTGGAATCCTTAAAAAAGGCATATGCCAGAAAAATATTTCCATTTGAATCGGAAACGATTTGTGGGCGGGCATCGCTTCCAGCATCTAGAGATTTTCCATGTTCAGCAATAACTATAGGGGATATAAACGTCTTTCCCAAATCATCAGACTTGGCGAACGAAACAACTCCACCACCAGTCCAGACCAGAAGCAACTTACCCTCTTTATCTAGAAACGGCGTTGCAGCATTTGCGCAGTCTAGGCCCGACCCCTTGCATGATGAAGAGGGCTTGGCGGGCATACTCATCCCAGCGTGGGATGAGTGATCTATTTGAGCAACAGCTAGATCAATCCCACCCCAAACTAAGAGACTCAGAATTAAAATCTTAGCCGCATTAATGCGCCTGAAATAAATTGAGTTTTTTATTGTTATCAAAACGTTATCCGACCACCAACGGTAATTGTTTGAGGCTGACCAGCAGTGTATTGTGAGCCAGAACCAAATGTAATGTAATTGCGATTTAATAAGTTCACAGCACTTAAATAAACAGTTGCATTTGGCGTTACCTCATAGTTAGCCCTTGCACCAACTACAGCATAAGCCGGTATTGGTGAAGTGTGTGCAGTGTCATACCAAGAATTTCCAATATAGCGAACCGAGGCCGTCAAACTAGCCTTTGGTATCGGGAAGTATGTAAGGCTTGCACTACCCATATTTCTAGGTGTTCCAGCTATCTGAACGCCCGTTGGGTTTAAAGTTTTATCAATCGCCCCATAAGTTGAAGTTAATACAGCCTTAGTGAGCGTATACCCCAAATCTGTTGCCCATTTAGAGCTAATATCATAGTGAGCTTGAAGCTCCAATCCGGTACTTCTTAGCGACTGATCATTGCTGTAAGATTTTGCTCCTGTAGAACATACTGCAGTAGCCCCCGTACCACATACACTTGCAATTTGACTGCTTGTCATGGTGTAGGTAGCAATAGCATTTGTGACATTCGCATTAAAACCTGTTACTTGAATAAATCCGGATTTCCAGCGATAGTCAGAACCAATCTCATACCCAGTCATATTCTCTGGAGTTAACAATGGATTATTACTTACATAGCTTGAACCGGACCCATAACTACGGATTGAGTTATTCAGTCCAGGCGCATGGAAAGCTTGATAAGCAGCGGCCCTAAAATCCAACTCCCTAGATGCTCGATATAAGAGGCCTAAATTTGGACTTAATTTTGTTTTAGATTGATTGGGAACAGCCGTACTTACTTGAGCCCCTCCAACAGCTTGGGTATAGTTGACCGGAATCTGACTAGTCCAATTATCAACTCTAGCGGATAGCGTAGCTTGAAGGGGAATGGCCGTTAGGTTTGATTTAGCTTGGCCCAAAATTCCTAAGAAGTTTTGCGTGCCCTCTGACACAACCTGAGAGCTTAAAGCACCCAATTTACTGGTTTGATAATTTACAGCACCAGGAGAGGCATAGTTATTTTGATAATTCGATGCTGAGAGCTGCTTTGCATCAGCACTTACGATCATCTGGTCAATCAGAGAGTTTTGAAAATTATTAGTATATTGAGCGGAGCCGCCAACTTGATAGTAAGGGTTATGGAAAGTGGCATTGATGTATGGATTACTTGAGCTCACATTTTGTTGTTGCAAAGTTGTATTTTCATAAAATGCATTAACTTGAACCTGTTCACTAGAATTCAACCTTGTTGTGGTTCCACCGGAAATTGTTGTCTCGTTGGTTGATTTTCTAGCGAAGTTATAGCCACCTGTAGGTAAGTTCGACATTGAGTGAAGTCCAAGATTGAAAAACCCGTCAGTATCTTGGCTAACCTTTAGCGAGCCTTGCAGTCTGTAATTTGCATTTTCCGCACTTTCATTACCCATACCCGTTTTTAAGGCGCTCTGCGATGAGGGGGAGATTGTTGCAATATTTTGATAACCCTGGGTACTAAAGTAATCGGCCGATGCTCGTAATTTAAATGAGTCACTCATTGCCAATTCTTTTGATACCGCCACTGTTCCAGTTGCATAAGAGCCAATACTTCCTGAAACCTCTCCTTTATTGTCGCCAATGGGCTTGGTTGTAATGTTAATTACGCCACCCATGCCCATATTTCCATACAAGCTAGAAACACCACCGCGGATGAATTCCACATCCTGAATGGCAGACATGGGCACTAAATTCCATTGCACTGTTCCATACATTGCGTCATTTGCTGGGACCCCATCAATCAAAACTAAAGTTCTAGCATTACCTAATCCACGGACATTAATGCTTTGGCCTGTCGGGTCCTTTTCATAGAAAGGTTGATCATTCAGAAATACACTTGACTGGTTCTTTAATATTTGATCAATTGTTTGCTCTGGAGCAATCTCTAATTCTTCCTTAGTTAAAATAGTGGTGTTTTGAGTCATATCGCGCAGAATAGTCCCTGATTTAGTTGCAGTGACAACCATATCAGACAGTTTTTGATCATAATCTGGCGGTGGTGCAATTTGAGCCTGAGCGCCAGATGACCATAAGAATGATCCAAATAGCATACCAATGCATGCACTAATTTTATTTTGTTTAAACAGCATTTACTTCTCCACACAATATTTCAGCAATTTGGCTAATACCTTATTGCCAACTACATAGCTAAGCTATGCCCTAAAAAATATTTAGGCTTGTGTAGGAGGTGCTGCTGAGGGAGGAGTTACCCAAACGGCAAGAGGCTTAGGTGATTGATAGAAAAGCGCTGGCAGCAAAGCCAATGTTTGCGGCGTCTGGAATTTCAGGTTGGTATTAAAGGCTGGCGTAATAGCGCTATGGGCTAGGCAATAAGGGCAAGGTTGAGCTTGCTCTGCCACTTCCTGCTCTTCGCCTTGTACATTGATTTGCATCTTGCCGCCATCAGCCGAACAAATTTCCATTGCAAAACCTTGGCCATGCTTTGCAAGCGATACTGCTTGAGAAACAGCGGGTGCAAGGGCGCTCATTACGATTGCGAAAGCAGCAACCCAGTTAACGAGGCGGTTTTTATGGAAATTCATGGTGATGGAATTTTATCGGAATTTTCTCTTTTGAATGAAAAAAGGGGCTTACGCCCCTTTTTCACTGGATCAGACTGGCTTTTGACCAGCCAAGCTTTATACAGCTGCTGCCTTTTTCTTGCCAATCACTTTGCCAATCAATGGCCAGAAGAGCAGGATTAGTGCGAGAGATGTAATACCGCCAACCAATGGGTTAGAGAAGAAAATATCTAAGCTACCCTGTGAGAACAACATAGATTGACGGAAAGAATCTTCTGCGCGATCACCCAATACCAAGGCCAAGACCATTGGCGCCATTGGGTAGTCGAGTTTTTTGAAGACATAACCCAGAACACCGAAGCCCATCATCAACCAAACGTCAAACATCGCGTTATGAACAGTGTAAGCACCAACCGCACAAATTACAATGATGACTGGTGCAATGATGGAGAACGGAATTCTCAAGATAGAGGCAAACAATGGCACGCAAGTTAACACGACAAACAAGCCAGCCAAGTTACCTAAATACATACTCGCGATCAAGCCCCAAACAAAGTCTGGCTTCTCTACGAAAAGCAAAGGACCAGGTTGTAAGCCCCAGATCAACAAGCCGCCAAGCAATACCGCTGCTGTTGGTGAGCCTGGAATACCGAGAGACAACATTGGTAGAAGCGCTGCAGTACCAGCAGCGTGAGCTGCAGTTTCTGGTGCAACAATACCTTCCATCTTGCCGGTACCAAACTTATCACCCTCTTTAGATACGCGCTTTGCAACGCCGTAAGCCATAAAAGATGCTGGTGTTGCACCACCTGGAGTAATACCCATCCAGCAACCAATCAAACAGCTGCGTAATGAAGTGGCCCAGTATTTTGGTAACTGCTTCCAAGTTTCCCAAACCACCTGAGCGCGAATCTTAGCTGCTGCGCCTTTAAATGCAAGGCCCTCTTCCATCGAAAGCAGAATCTCACCGATACCGAACAACCCGATCACAGCGATCAAGAAGTCAAAACCACGCATTAATTCTGGATTACCGAATGTCAAACGTAACTGACCAGTAACGGTATCCATGCCAACAGTAGCCAAGGCAAAGCCCAGCATCATTGCTGAAATAGTCTTAAATGGCGATCCTTTATTCATACCCACGAAACTACAGAAGGTAAGCAAGTACACCGAGAAGAATTCCGGTGGACCAAATTGGAGTGCAAACTTCGCAACCAACGGGGCCAAGAAGGTAATCATCACGATGGCAAAGAACGCGCCCACGAATGAAGATGTGAACGCTGCAGTCAATGCCTCGCCAGCTTTACCATTTCGGGCCATTGGATAACCGTCAAAGGTTGTCGCAACTGACCAGGGTTCGCCTGGAATATTAAAGAGCACGGATGTAATTGCTCCGCCGAATAATGCGCCCCAATAAATACAGGAGAGCATGATGATTGCCGATGTTGGTGGCATGGTGAATGTCAACGGCAATAGAATCGCAATACCATTTGCACCACCTAAACCTGGCAACACGCCGATGATCACACCAAGTGTTACACCAACCAACATTAACAGCAAGTTAAAGGGTGTCATTGCAACGGCAAAGCCGTTGAATAGAGCGTTAATTTCTTCCAACTTGAACTCCTTTTATCTAATCTTTTTTATTTTTTAGTTCACACCAACAAACTCGAGCGGATTGAACCATGTGCCATGCGGCAATGGAACTTGGAACCAGAACTCGAACATGAGGTAGAGGGCAACGCTCACCCCAACAGATACTGCAACTGCCTTCCAAATTGGATACTTTCCTAGCCACACCATAAAGATAGCGATGTACAGGGCCGAAGAAACATAAATACCAATCAATTGCACACCCAACACAAATACGATCGCGGGTAAAAGCACGGCCAAAATTTGCTTTAAGGGCTCGCTATCGACAAATGACTCTGTTTTCTTTTTCTTATTAACGATTGCGGCTTGGTAAAGAGTGACTGTACTTGAAAGCAGAATAATCAAACTAATATAGAAAGGGAAATACCCTGCCTCAGGACCGTCAGCACCCCAACTAGCGCCTAACTTCAGGCTGCCTACCATCACTGTCAGGCCAATCGCAATAAATACGAGCGCAGTGATGATATCCATTGCTCTAACGCTGATCGCTGATTCTTGATTTGAATTATTTGTATGTTCAGACATTTGCTTTGTTTATCAATAAAGTTAATTAATACACTACTTAAAAAATAGGACCCCCTAATGGAGGTCCTATCCGATTTCCTACAAATTACTTAGCCAAGAATCCTGCTTCGGACATTAATTGCTTATGCAAAGCTTCATTTAATGTGAGCCAGTTTCTGAACTCTTTACCAGTCATGAATGTCTGATTGAATGCGCCATCAGCCATAAATTTCTTCCACTCTGGTGTGGCACGAACTTTTTTGAACAGCTCGACATAGAAATCAACTTGCTCTTGAGTTACGCCTGGAGCCATAAAAATACCGCGCAACATCACATAGTCAGTTGGCACGCCTGCTTCTTTACAGGTTGGT
>CAJEZV010000039.1 GCA_903995005.1 uncultured beta proteobacterium | reverse complement strand
TGAACCAAAAGCAAAAAACCACCCGAAGGTGGTTTAAATCACCCTTGTTGGCTGAGCAGACTCAACCAGGGTCCAAAAAACTCTTTTTTATTTATTAGACTTAATAGCAAAAGATAACCAACCAAGAAAAATACTGATCAATAACGATACTATTAACTTTGGAGTATTTGAAAGCGTCTCGCCTGTTGGCAGGATTAGGTTAAGCACAATCGTAATGCTGATGACCATCCCAAAAAAACCGGCATATTTTGAGACTGCATCTTTTATATCGTGAGTTGTAGGTAAAAACATGTCGTCCATCCTTTCAGTAATAAGGCTTGAGAGATCACAACAGACTAGACATTACATCTAAGCCTAAAAACGGTCAATAGTCATGCTGAAATTAGCCCAATAAGGGATTATTTCGCTTATTGCTGTCCAGGGCGGAATCAACTAGATTCTAAGATTTCTAGTCCTTTGGCGCGTATTGCATCTCGCCATTGCCAAATGACCAGTTTTCTTTATTAACCTCAATTAAATTGATCACTATGTCCTGAGGTCTGACTTTGAGCTTTTCAACCAGCCCTTCACAGATAGCTTTATAGAACTTTTTTTTCATTTCTGTAGTTCTGCCCTCATTTAAGGTCACCTGAATAAAAATGATGTCCTCAGAATACTCAATGCCTAGATAACTTTTAGGCATCACCAGCTCCTCGCTCTCGTGCTTAGTAATGACTTGAAACTTATCGCCTATAGGCACATTGATGTGCCCCGTCATCACGTCATAAACAATCTCACCCACTTGCTGGGCAAAACCTTCTGGATGTTTTTTACTTAAATCAATTCGAACGAACGGCATAAGACTCCCTTTATTTTTCTAGCCAATTAATTGATATAGCGACCAACCTAAATTCAGAACAGCCAAGGCGATCAGTGTGTAGAAGGTGAACTTCATTCCTATTACGCGCTTGCTGAAATGTGGAGGGGGCTCATTAATACCAACAGCATGAATCAATCGTCCAATAATAAGCATGATGCCAGAAATGAGGACCAACCACCAAGGGGCGCCGTTTAACTCCAAACAGGCAATCAAAATCATTCCTAAAGGAACATACTCAACAAAGTTTCCTTGGGCACGAATTGCCCTCTCAAGGTCATCGTGACCACCACTTCCCAGGCCAACCTGATTCTTTCTTCTCAGGTCTATGACAGCAAAAGAGAGCTTGATAAAGATCATGGTCAGCAGAGAGGCAATAATTGCGGTCACTATTAGCATTTGAAGTTCCAAGAAGGATTCCTAGATATTAATCAGAAAACGAAAAACCACCCTAAGGTGGCTTTAATCTTTCGAATTAGCCCAGGGCTGAATCAACCGGGGCCTAGGATACTAAATCCTAAAGACTGCTTACATCTTAATAATCTGCCACGCACCTTCTGAGCGGCCATCGCCAATCTTATCCCCTGGTTTTGTGTCTTTGACATAAAAATACAAAGGCATGCCATTGAAGGCCAACTGTTTTTTGCCATCATCGCGAGTAATAATTGAATAACCACCAGAGACAACAGCATTCCCATCAACCAATAGAGGCGGCCAATTGGTTGCGCACATACCATTACAAACCGACTTACCTGAGCCAGCTACATCTTTGCTGTAGGTATATAAGGTCATATTGTTATTACCAGCTAATACGCCATCATTAGCCTTAGTAAATGGCGCAATTGCCACTCCAGTCATTGATGCACAAGCGGCCAAAGCAAGTGTAGCGACTAGGCCTATTAATACAGCTTTAATGCGATTCATAATTGTCTCCTCTTAATGGAATGCCTACTCTAAACCTAATTTAAGTCTTTTGTTTTACAGGATCTGATCGATGCAAAGGTATCCAGCTTTACTTTCTAGACTTATATTTTTGGATAGCCCCTTTTAAATCCGAGTATTCCTCACAGCCAAATGTACAGGCCTTATCTAGTCTCTCCAATAAAGCCTCAGCACCCGGCAAGTCATTATTGATTAACTTGAGTTTTCCGTAGTACTCAAGAGCCCCTCGATGCTCTGGATCTATTTTCAAGGCGGCTTGATAGTACTTCTCTGCCCCCACTAAATCGGGCGGCTGTTTTTTTCGAAGACTGTAACCAAGCAAATTGTTCCAATCTGCCGAACTCACTTCATTAGCAGCCTGTAATTGCTGTATTGCCAGATCATATTTTTCTGCTTTAATACTCGCTCTTGTCTGGGTTAACCAAATGGGGTCTTGTTTAGTGGGGGCTGTATCAGCAGCGTGAGATATTCCGAGCATTGAGAGAGACATCAAAACTACCGAGAGAATTTTTTTCATTGGGATCTTTTAGTGAGCAATCACTCTTTTATATACCCATTATTCAATTCTTGCTTGCGTGGCTGTTAAATGAAAAACCGCTCGCAGGGAGTTTTGGATCTTCTTGGTGGCCCGGGGCGGAATCGAACCAGGGCCAAGGATGCCTGATCCTATCCTTTCTTTAAATGGCCAAATGAAAGTATTTGCTCACTACCTTATTGTCATAAAAACTTCTTCTGGGTGACATATTCAATCATCAGAATAGCAATGTCGCAAATCACATAACTGGGGAAATGATGAAATCAACATCGAATATTATTAAAGTCTTATTAGAGGTTTACAGCGAGTATCGCAAGACTTATATCTCTAGCAAGTATTCTCGCTTAGAGTCCTATTAAGCCATTCTCAGATTTACGGCGCATCATCCGCCCGATCAAAAGAAAATAGCCCAACAAGTGGGCTATTGAGATTCTTGGTGGCCCGGGGCGGAATCGAACCACCGACACAAGGATTTTCAAACCCGTTCAGCTTGACCGATTTCGCTTTTCAATCATCTGGTTCTCCCACCATGTGAAAACTTTGTTCACAAAATCAACATGCCCTCTGCATGGGGTTGATTTGGAAGAAGTATTTGACCGACACAAAGAGTGCGGTAGTTAATGTGTCGATCAAGAGGTTTACTGGCACAGGGATCGAACATCCTTGTAGCGCTCGCCACCGCTACATGAAGCGTCCTTTAAAAGGACGGTTTATTCAGCGTCTATTTAATCGACACTTCGCTCCACAAGTGTTATCGCCTTTTTAGATAAATCTGCTTTGACCTTATATCCTTGGTAAAAAATATCAAATTGGTCAAGGTTATTTGAAGCCAACTTAAATGGGGCTTTTCCATAAAAACTGGCACCAGCATTTTGAGCTAAATCTCTTTTTTGCTGATTACCGTCTGCGTCTTCAAAACATATTGAGGCTTCAGATTTACTTTGTACATAGACTTGATTGCCAATCTTGCTTGCTATAGTGGGGGTATGTTTTTCAGGGTTAGAAAACAATCCCGAACACTCTGCAATCGTGGTGACCGCTTTAGCTGTTGGCTTTGGTACTTCTTTTGGAGCAATAGCTTCTGAGGGTGGCGCCTTGGTTACTTCTACTTCCTCAGCATCTTTAATATCTTCAACCTGATTTGGCTCTGAAGGCTCTATTGGTAAAGCTGAAGTAGCCGAGGGATAGATCTTTGTCTCTTTAGAGTGATGATTGTATTGAACAACCACAAAGACTAAAGCTACAGCACTACCAAGATATATAAGAAATTTGGAATATGAGATCGTCTTTTGCCGATTCTTATTATTATCTGTTTTAGCTGTAGCAATGACTTCTTCTAGATGGGTAGTAATAGAGCTTACTTTTTCTAATTCCGCACTCATTTCTTTTTTTAATTTTGAGGCTTTTTTTGGCTCGGCGTTAGAAAGAGAAACGATTTTGGGGGGTTGCTCTAACTCAGTTTTGGGGTCCTCAATTAATTCTGTTTTTGCTGTCTCTGGAAAATGAAATGGAATTTGTTGGCTGTCATTAGTTTTTTTCTTTTCAAAAGCCTCTTCATCTGAAAGTCCTAATATCTTGGCAACCTTTTTGGCACTTTGAAATTTGATTGCCGCCGTATAAAAACTCTTATTGCCACCATTTTCTATTTGTTCAATTTGATTTTGCGAAAGAATGGCCTTACTTGCTAATTCGGAAAAAGATAGCCCTTGTGCCTCTCTAGCTTTTTTAAAATTCTTTCCTAGAATATTTGGAATGGCCATACACTTCTCATTCCTTGGCGGCTGAAAATATCAGGGGATCTATTGGGTAGGTCTTAGCACCAATATCTGACAAATCAAAAGCTTTAACCTCACCACCATCTTCTTGATAACTTAAGATGGTTGCATTGCGATGTATGCTGAGAACGTCCAAGCAGGCATCTCTTAATGTGTCAGAATCTATGCGAATTGTTGAAATCGGGCTATCAGCTGATTTATTAACCCTAAAACGGATCTTCCAATACATAACAAATTAATCTTTATTTAAGACTGGTCTGAGCCACATTAAATTTAGACAACTAGGAACGCTTGATTAAAAAGCTGGGTATATGACGATCTAATAGTGTTTCGACATCTCTTGTTGGCGCCATTGATTGAGCTTCGCTAAGAGTATTGATGTCGATATTTAATGCCTGAGCATAGACATTGGAATAACTCAAGATTTTTTCTAATTTACTCTCAAAAGCAAAAAGATTGCCATTCTCGATATGAACTAACTGGGCAACGCTAAGCCCACATTGTTTAGATATGTTTTGAAGATTAGCTCTCTGAGATTCACGAGAGCTTCTCAATAATTTACCAATTTGCTTGGCTGAGCGAATGTCGATTAGAGACACAATGAACCAAAATAAAGAATAGGCTCAAATTTATAAGTGGTTTATGACACAGGCATGACAAATTATGTCGTTTTAAACGACATTGAAGATTGCTCGAATGTGAAATAGTTTTGTTCTCTAAATAACATTTTTGACTTAATGCTCTTTATGTTTCTTGCCCAGCCTCTCGGGTTTGCCGTTGCCATAAAGACACCACTGTTTGATTTCCTCAGTGAGGACTTCAAGATCTTTCATCTTCAAACTTCTAAAATCTTCCAAGCCAACAACGCCAGTCTGTCTTAATTTCCCTAGAACTTCTTTTAATGCGCTCATCGTGATGTCTTTTTTGTTGAATTGAGTGGTTATTTTAATTTATGACTCATTTTTATCACCGATTGATCTAACTTTGATCCTTTCTGGGGTGATTTTGGAGTTTTATGACCAATTGACGACAAATAGTTATTTTAGTCATGAACTTAAGCTCTTTTAATCTAAAAAGTTATTTTGCTGTCATGCAATATTCATTAAGAAGGCTCATACTGTGTAAGTAGTAACCCTAGTATTTTTTAACTAAAGGAGCCTTCCATGACACAATTATTGAGTCTCTTAAATCAAGTCTTTGGCAACCAGACCAAAAGCAATGATTTAGAGCAGTACATCAACAGCCACAACCCCAATAGCCATCAGCAAGTAGAAGAGCTTACTCGTGACTATCTATACCACTTCACCACCTCAGGGGGTTTTAAATCATGAAAAAAATTGAACGTCTGCTCATCAAAGCGGCTTTAGCCTGGGCTGATACTCGCCAAGCCTACGCCAACCGTTATAACAATCACCGTCTGGGTTCATGAGCTCTTTTGAGTGAATAAATGCTAACGACTGAGTTTCTCTCTAGAGATCAGTATTCAAAATATGGATCTTGGTTAAAAGCCCAAGATCCACAAACTCTTCATGACTACTTTGGTCATTCAATGAGTAAGAAATCCATTGATAACCTAGTCAAACAGTTTGCAAGCGATCCTAAAAATAACCATTTTTTAGTCGCAAAGATCGATGGCAAGTGGGCGGGTACCATTCATATTGCTTCGCGCGGGACTAAAGTTGAGTTTGGTGTCATTGTGAGCCCCAAATATCGCAAGCAAGGTATTGCCGATACCATGATGGATGAAGCTATCACATGGGCTCGCAACCGCTACTATCAAGATCTTTTCATGCATTGCATCAGTTGGAATAGGTCCATTAAGAAACTATGCCAAAAACATGGCTTAGTACCTCGCAATATGATGGGTGATTCAGAGGCGAACTTACAACTAGAGCCGCCCACACCGGCGACATTTTTCAAAGAACAAATGATTGTTGCCAAGCGCAATTGGCTATCGATGTTTCCATTTCAGCAGTTTGGCCTAGCTTTGAGGGGATGGCGGTATGGACCGTCCTGATTGCTCAAACAAGTGGCCAATGCTTTTGCAAGTCACCGCACAGATTATCACCTTAGATTATTCGCTTAATTAATTTAGGACTACATTAAATGAAGTTAACCGTCTTTCGTTACAAAGTTTGGGATCATCAAGATGATAATCATGTTCATATCGCCCCTTATTACGCGATTAGAGAATACATAGAGCACCTAGAGGGTGCAACAGTCATTGAAGATGATCGCTTAGAAGTTGATGAGACCGATCTTGATACTCATGGACGAATTGCTGTAAGAGATGAGTTTTAGTTTATGTCGTACCCCATAAGAACTAAAACTGTCCTGACAACTTTTTTATATCTGACTGGCATCTTTATAAATCTGCTGATGCCCTTTATCCATTAGCTGAAAGAAGCTGTCCATAAATTGATGATGTTGCTCAGCCATGGCGTTATAAATTGTTAGATTCGTTTGTCCAAATGCTTGACAGGCAATAGTCATGGCCGCCATAAATTCATTAGGCTTACTATGATCAACCGCTTCAACTACTCTATCAGTAACCCGCTCATTGGCTTCTTGCATTAACTCAATTAATTCTACGTGTAATTTTTTATGATTTTCAATAGAATTACTCGTCACAGCCCAAATAGGCATCAGCAAACTATAAAATCCCTCCATAGTTTTCATGGGGTTCATTTGTCCTGATGTCTGTCCTGATCCACCAAAATGGTTTAAGGTCATGATTGGTCTCCTGTTGTAGTTACTTGGGAAGGTGAAACTGTTACTTCATGGTGCTGATCAGCATCTTGAATAAATTGGGTAATCATTGGGGCAATCGTGCGACGAAACACTGCGCCATTAAAGGTTCCGTAATGCCCTACTCCTTGAATCAACTCGTAGCGTTTGTGTTTTTCAGGTAGGTTTGGCGTGATATCAAATGCCGCTTTCGTTTGACCAACACCACAAATATCATCCTCTTCACCTTCTATGACCATCAAATAGCTTTTGCGAATATGTTTAGTATCTACCTGATGCCAACGGCTCATCATCTTTCCTTGTGGTAAGGAATGTTCTTGAAAGACTTCTTTGATGGTTTGAAGATAAAACTCTTCGGTTAAATCCATCACTGAAAGATATTCATCATAAAAAGCTTTGCGCCGATGGGCTTCTTCTTCATTTCCCCGAACCAATGCCTCGTGCATGGCATCAATTGAGATGGCATGACGATCAGAATTCATAGCCATAAAACTGTTTAGCTGTAAAAAACCTGGATAAACCCTTCTGCCCATGCCTAAAAATGGTGGTGGCACAGGTTGAATCAAATTTTTCTCAAACCACTCTAGATCGTGAGATTTTGCAAACTCATTAACCTTGGTTGGATTTACTCGAGTATCAATCGGTCCAGCGATCAGCGTTAATGAGCATGGCTGACAGCGATCACCCCAATCT
Source organism: uncultured beta proteobacterium (assembly GCA_903995005.1). Taxonomy (GTDB): domain Bacteria; phylum Pseudomonadota; class Gammaproteobacteria; order Burkholderiales; family Burkholderiaceae; genus Polynucleobacter. Next base: position 5,623 of record CAJEZV010000039.1, on the reverse strand, counting down.
GACATGATGGCAGTAGTTGCAAGGGCGGCTACGGTAGGCTGACACACTGCCAACACATGGGTCTTAGGGCCTAAGAAATGCAAGAAATCAATTAAGTAGTCTATGAAATCATTAAGATTAAAGCGATCTTGATTGGTGGGAATGTTCTTGCAATCTAACCAATCAGTAATGTAAACATCATGCTCCGGTAGCATTGCCTCAACGGTACCTCGCAAAAGGGTGGCAAAGTGCCCCGAATAGGGAGCAACAATGAGTAGTTTTGGTTGATGTAATTTTGTGGCTACTTTTTTGAAATGCACTAATTGGCAATAAGTTCGCTTGAGAACTATTTCATCTTGAATCTCAACTGCCCCTCCATTAACCTCAGTCTCATGAATACCCCACTCCGGCTTGAGATGAGCGCCTGACAATTGCTCTATGACATCTAGCCAAGCAAGATTAGATTTATGGAGTTCCGTATTAATAAATGGGTTGGCCGCACTATTTAAAGTAGCCCGCACAATCCTGAGAGATTGACGCATTGGTCGAATACTGGAAGCAATTGTGTTTTGCAAAAGGTATAGCATGCCCATCCCTTAGCTAAGAGTTTGAACCCTGATAGTTATCCTTAGATATGACAACTTGATTACAAGCTGTTTAATCTCGTTTTAAACGACATTACAAGCAGTGATGGTAAATAAGCGTCGCTTAAATCGACGGTTAACCAACGCAGGGATGACCATCATCTGATTCACCTATAGAGGTCCTACTCATGTGACCATTCATAGTCTATATCGATAATCTCTAAAACATAGCCATATTTGTTTAGACAATGCTGATTCCAGGCAATCACGAAGTCTTTGGTATTGACATCACAATGGTAACGATTTAACAAATGAATCAAGCCATGGTCCTTCATTTCTATTTGTCCGTTAGTGGTCTTTACGATCACTGCTTTGGCATGCTTAAAGCTCATCCTGACCTCCGATAGATTTAGATTGTCAATACCTAGAGGGAGAAGTGGGTGCCATCACATAGCGGCGCATTAGCTGATTGCTTGCATCCACAAAAATAGACAGTCATGGTCTCTGTGGCAATAAATTCCAACGGCGTCATATCCGTTCTTTGGTGTGATGCATCACAAAAGGGTTGGTTCTCACTCAGTCCACAAGTACACCAATAGTAAATCTGATCTTTGATGACTTCTACGGGATATGGCTCGTTCTTGGCAGTTTTTATTTCCATAGCAATTCCTCCAGCATTTAACTCACCTAGATTTAATTTAATCTCTATTCACCCCTTTAGCAATTGTTAACAATAAATTCATTTAAAAAGTAAGTAATTACTCATTACATTAAATTTTGGATGCAATGCAATAGATTTTCACCAGATAAAAAACTTAAAAATTTATTAGACAGCCCCTTCATTTTGGAGCAGACTAAATTTCTGCTGATGAGTTGTTTGGGCACCCCATGGTCCTGTTTCGATACAGCGTGACCCAAGCAATTTATTGGCAACCAATTTTGATTTTGTCGAAAGGAGTAAGCTATGAACCATCAACAACTAGAGATCGAAGAAGATAGTCTTCCGGACAAATACTTTGAACTGCAAAGCAATGAATTGGTGCAAGAGCGACTAATCTGGCAACACTTAACCAAACGAAAAATTAATGAAATGAATCATATTCCAGATGAAGACTATGCAGACTGGGGTGATGATTAATTCGTTTGATATGAAGCTATTAGTCTATCGTTATCGGTATGGGAGTGATCAAGCGGCTAACAACGCTCATATGCCCCCTTACTATGCAACTTTAGAATATATCGAGCATTTAATAGGTGCTAACGCTATTAAAGATCAAAGTATAGAAGTCGATGAGTCAGACTTAGATAGCCTAGGTCGAATCGCCATTGACGAAAAAGTTAATAGCCGACCGTGCGCAGATTAATGCGGCTAAAAATCCTACTTAAGCGGCAAAAAGTACCAGTCTAATTTGCCTGTATCGCTAGAGCAAAACAGCACAGTATTAAAAATAGCCATAAAGAATCGGTATTTGACATAAGCGCTCCTCTAAAGGATTGACTCATTTATTACTATGCATAATCTGTGCCATTTTGAATCCTAAAACTTGCCACTGTTACAGGCCATTTTTATCCCGATAGTCTTTGACCATTTTGTTGGTGACATTAGAGGGATAGCAAAGAAGAGCGAGCCTGCCGGTTTTTGAGTAAGCGCTATTTAGGCCGCACTGACCACCGCTGGGCGATATGCTATAGGGGCATGGGCAGGACTTTCCATACTCTTGGATCGACTGTTGGATCAAGCTCGTTTTAATTTCCTTATCTGAGATCCTGTCATCGGCCATGGACCATGTTGCGCCCAATATAAAGGTCATGAATATCAGAAATTTCATAGGATCCTCCTGAGTTTTTACTCTACTATGAATTAACCTATCCAAGCATTTAAATTGGTCGTTTAAAACGACATTACAATCATCGACCCTGGATGAGCGTCGATTTAAGCGACACTTGACCGCTACAGGGATGAGAGATCCCTGTCACGCAATTGTCCTTTTAAAGGACAACGCTTTCAGCAACATCTTCCCAAATCGTCACTTCATTGCCATATTAAAGATGTAACTTGTGTTTGTAGCATCCATTCAATAGCTAAGGGGGCAATATGAATCTCAAAGATCTACATACAACCGCTATAAATGTAACTTCCCTAACTGGACACTATGCTGTTTTGCAAGAAATTTTTAGTGAATTTCATTCCCATCTTGAAACTCAATTAGAGACCGAGCAGTATCAAGATTGGAATATTGAAGTTTCTGACTTAACCGAGCTAAATGAATTTATTATCTTGATAGCCGGGCAAGAAATCATCTTTAGTTTTGACATAGAGTCTGATGATGCAGGATCCTACTTGGGGTTGGTAACAGCTTTTGTAACAGATGATTATTTTGATGATCTTCCAAAAGTAATAGCGTCATTTACATTTGATGGAAGTGGTATTGCTAAGGATCTAACTGGTCTTGAAGATCCTGCAAGTCTTAAAGTAGCCGAGCATTGCCTCAACATAGCCTTACAAATCTGTCTTGGTGCTTTTGATGAAATTGAGGAGTAGTCCGAGCAGTCAATCAGGATTTGGCATCCTGAACCTAGATTTAGAGCTCTCAGAAAGATAGCCACGCTGGGCTATGGTGGTGTCACCGTCCGCTACTTTGGTGCCACTATAGATTCTTGGTAGCTCGGGGCGGAATCGACCAGTGCCGAGGATGCCCTAATCTATGGGCGCTAATTCAGCTCCAACAGGTCTTTTGTATCGGTTATAAGACCACATATATTGATTTGGTTTGGATATTATTGACCCCTCAAAATAACGGTTCATTTCTGTACAGGCATCAACCAAGCAATCGGGAAAAGCTTCTGTCATTAGTCGACTTTTAACGATCCAACCCCTCCCCAGACCCAATCTTTCTGCCCCAACAAAAAGGATAGCTACATCAGCTTGACGAGCTAATTTGATTGGAAATGAAGTTGTATAGGCGTATTGATTAAAAAATTTAGCCCATACTCCATCGCCAACACTAGGAACCTGGTCTGCTAATAGTCCAACTACCTCACCCCTTACTAAGGCACGCTTAATTTGACGTACTCCACCAATGTTTGCCTCAACAAATACCATTTGAGAATGCTGGCGAGATTTAAGCATTAACTTATTCACCCACCCCTTTCGAGCAGGCCTATACATTACCGTCGCTCTTGTATGTTCGGCAAAAATACGAGGCACTATTTCAAATCCACCAAAATGTGAAGCAAGAATAATTACTCCCTTTCCATTTTTGGATAACTCAATAATTTGACCTAAGTTTTCTATGGTTGTTTTAGCGAGAGAAGATTTTGGATGTCTCCAAATCCATAGGGTGTCAGCAAACATTATTCCGGATTCAATTGCCGCCCTCCACGGGGTAAATTTGAACCCACAATAATTTGCGGCACTCTGGTGATTTTTATATAAGCGCGTCCGGTACCGAGGGGAGCACAAATAAATCAATAGTCCTATACAAGCCCCAGCCATCTGAATGGCCGCCAATGGCAGTGAGCTAAAGAACCTCAATATAAAATACAACATTGGCCATTTTACGCCCGACCAAAAAAATGCCCCGCACAAAGCAAGGCATTATTTGTTTCTTGGTGGTCCGGGGCGGAATCGAACCAGGGCCTAGGATGTCTTAATCTATATTCATAGAACTTTCATAAAATTGTCATAAAGTAGCAAGTAGTTCCAATTAATAAGCTCTCGATGCGCTACCTTCCTATTGCCATGGCTCTCCTATTTGCTTTGCCTGCCTACGCAGTTTCACCTGTAAGCGATGAGCCTACGGTTGATAGTGAAACTCCGCTTTATGGTGAAACAGAGCAATGGAGTATTCATGGTCAAGCAACTTATATCGCACAACAGAAGAATAATTTCAGATCATCCTATTACGGACAAAACAGCTTATTGAATAAGAGTGAGGGTAGCGGCGATAAGAGCTATTCATTAAGTGCTACTGCGTTTATAGGCACCAGACTCTGGGAAGGTGCCGAGGTATATTGGAACGGTGAGATGTTTGAGGGCACACCATTTGGTGGAACGCTCACTGGTCTTGGAGGTTTTTACAATGGTGAATTACAAAAAGGTGCTTTTGCTCCTCCCATTTACTACACCGCTCGTGCTTTTATACGTCAGACAATTGGATTGGGTGGCGGACAAGAGCACATAAAAAGTGAAGCCAATCAATTAGCGGGAAACCTTGATAAGAACCGTATTGTGGTTAGTTACGGCAAGTTTGCGACTCTAGATTTTTTTGATGACAACGCATACAGTCATGACCCGCGGACTCAGTTTCAAAACTTTTCGATTTTCTCGATGGGTGCCTATGGGTATGCCGCTGATACCAAAGGATTTACCTATGGCGCAGTGGTCGAATGGTATCAAGACAATTACATTTTTAAGGTGGCACGTCTAGCGATGCCGACTGTGCCAAATACAGCGCAACTAGATTACTCATTAACTAAAGATTATGGCAATCAGGTTGAAGTGACTCGTTCACATGAGCTATGGGGTCAGCCCGGAGCCTTGAGAGGCCTGTTCTACCAACAGCGAGCTTTTATGGGCACTTATCAAAATGCGAATACGCTTGCCCAGCAAACAGGCACTACCCCTGATGTGGTTAATGTACGTCAAAACGCCACTAATTCATGGGGATATGGTTTAAACACTGAGCAAGCGATTAATGATGATGTTGGTGTGTTTGCCCGCTGGAGCTGGAATCCTGGCAAGACAGAGACTCAAACATTGGATATTAGTAAATCTATTTCTGGTGGCGTAAGTGTGAAAGGCTCATACTGGAAAAGACCAGATGACACACTAGGGATTGGCTATGCTGTTAATGGTATTTCATCATCTCAAATTAGCTATCTTCAACAAGGTGGCATGACTGCGTTTATTGGTGATGGGGCCCTTAGCTATCGCAATGAGCAAGTTTTTGAAAGCTATTACAGCGCCAAAGTCTATAAAGATCTATATTTTTCTTTTGACTATCAGCGCATTGCTAACCCAGCATATAACTCTGCTCGCGGACCATTGAATATATTTG
>CAJEZV010000038.1 GCA_903995005.1 uncultured beta proteobacterium | reverse complement strand
CACAAGGATGAACACTCTTTCCCTACACGACGCTCTTCCGATCTGTTTGCTCATATGACCAACATACGTTCTATTAATAGGTTGGTAATCAATGTCACATTGCAAGAACGTTTTGAATGGTCGTGCATCACTTCCTTGAAGCCATTAAAGGCAAGGGTTTGCGAGTTCTGGATAAGCCCTTCATTATTTCTAATGTTTTGATTAAGCAATATTTGCACTGCCTCATCTTGGCACCTTGGCAGATCTCGGTATTGATAGACGTAGGCCAAAGATCCTATCGCAACTAGCACAAGAAATGCTAGTAACAAAATCCAGGGGAGTTTTCTTTTAAAGGAATTTTCTTCTAAAGATTCCTTGAGGTGATGAATCTGATTTTGTGGTGTTGGCATCATCCCGTCATAGCCAAATATTAGAGGCCATTAACCTTGGTAATCCGCAAAACATTATTCGCCAAATCATCGCCATCAGTCGCGGTTGCTAGGGCATCAAGAGCATCAGGCAACAAACACTTCAGGTTGCCATTGACCTTCGCATCGGGGTGCACATTGATTTGTGAGTACGTAATGTCTCCATGTATAACTGCACCTGGGTAAATTTCTACTCGACCCTTTGCATGCACAGATCCTTTGATGCGGCCAATAATGATGGCATGAGCACTATAAATGTCGCCCTCTAAAAAGCCAGTTTTGCCAATCACTGCTGTAAAACCATCAGCCGACTCTGGATTGTCTTCTTCTTGATGAATATCACCTACTAAATGGCCAGACAATAGCATGTTGCCACGATGCGTAAAGTTACCCACAACAGAAGATCCAGCACCCACCGTAGTTGAGTAAGTTAGTTGCGTATCAGCCATTGGGCCTTTTTTTGTAAATTCGAACATCTCATCACCTCCAGTGAGCGATTAGGTCAATATCTTTATTGCACTGCTACTTCAACTAATTTCATCTGCTTAGCACCGGGACTTGGAGATCGAACCCTCCAGCCTTGGAAATACATTTCTACATTATCTAAATCTTGTGCTGATATGACAAAAGGGGGGGCACCCTTAAACGCATGGGCTGTATTTGACTCAAGATCAATAAGTGTTTGCTTGCCTTGCCCATCAGACACACAAATAGATTGCTTAACTAATGTTTTGACATTCACGACATCACCCAATTTAGAGGCGTTGGGAGACTTATAAACCGTGATCTCCGCATCTCTTATTGGCGGACACTGACTTTGTACAGCGGTCGCATTCACACTGGCAGCTAACATGGTATTCGGCTTACTCTCCATATTTGCTGAGGGTTTCTGATCAACCGCTTCTGGCGAGGGCTCTTCGATTACAAGCTCTTTAGGAGCCTCAGGCTTCACTACGTTCTTGCTTCCCATCTGCTCTAAAAAAGCTAGGGTTATGGTAGAAATTTCAAATTTACTATTTAACCCATACAGTGCACCAACTGCTATCAACATGCCAAGCAATACCCCGATCCGCCTAACTGGAACAGAGCGCATATTCATCTGAGGTAAAGAAATCCCAGAATTGGTACTTTGATAAATCAAGTCATCTAACTGATCGCCTTCATTTACCACTGACTTAGGGGGGATTGACTCAGCAGGCTGCTCTCCCACTTTGGCAGAAGACTCTTCCCCTTCAGCCACAGGGTCTGGAACATCAGCCAGCTCAACGACTTGCTCCAAGTAATCAGAAAGGGATAGGCCTAAAAAAGATCCGACACGTTTTGCCGATGACAGCTTGAGTTGAAAGCTGTAAAAAGCGGTCATACCACCATCTTCTAGCTCCAGAATCATTTTGTTGGATAGGCAGCATTGTTTTGCTAACTCAGAGCGATCCATACCCTTTTTTTCTCGAGCATGTTTAAGCGCAGAGCCGATGATTTCTGGAAGGCGGTCTTGGGGCATGAGCTGAATATAGTATTAGGTATATATCGGTAAAAAAGGAATTGATTGGGGCCTAAATACAATCATTTGATTTGTCCCTATTTGTCTCTAAATATGATTTTAATTAAAGAGGATATTAACACCCAAATTAAGCTTAGACCCTTGTCAAATTGGGCCAAACCCTTTACTTTTTGAGTAAAAATGATCAAAATGTGCCCTAAATCGTGTAACCCTCCAGAATTCAAGACAAATTAAAGATGCAGATCATTTGGATCTCAGGATCAACCTCAACGATGAAACAAGTCAAAATTACGGGTAGGACCGTAATTAGGTTGGCTATTTTGTCCTTCAGTGTATTTATCCTTATTGGCATTGGAATCCATTTTCTAGGCTTTAGGGTAGCTATTCGATTTAGTCCTGAAATGACTAAAGAGATGGGTGGGGTGATCACCAGAACAGAGTTGGATGAAATTGAGGCCAATTACCGCGATAAATTGCAAACTCTGCAACGGCAACTGCCGGTGATTGAGTCAAAAATTAGCACTCTTAGCGCACTCAAAGACCAATTCTCTGAATTAGCAACTCCAACACCCATTAAAACAAAACTACAAAATACCGATAATTAATGCACTAACTTTGTGCATATTTGAGCCGTAACTGCTTTGATTTCTAGATAGCTCAGATATTGAGATATGATTGGGTTTAGTCTAATAAATTAGGAAAATAAATATGGACAACAATCCAAGGGGTTCGCTTTTTGTTGGCGAAGGTGTCATTGTTAAGGGCACATTTGAAGTGCCGGAAATGGCTGTAGTCGCTGGCTTAGTTGAAGGCGAACTGAATACCAAAGAAGTTTTGGTAGATGCCACTGGAATTGTTAACGGCCGAATTAATGCAGAAATAGTAGAAATTCGTGGTGAAGTAACTCAGGGTCTTCATGTTACCAGTCATCTCAATATAAAATCCAGCGCAAAAATTACGGGGCTAACTCAATACGCTGAAATGAGTGTAGAAAAAGGTGCGAAACTCAGCGGCGAGTTAAGAGTAATAGAACCAAACCACTCATCATCTTTTTCTTCTAGCCCATCTTACGAGCCAGACAACTCTTCAGATAACGAGTAGCACTTTCCCGTTTGCAATTTTGTGAGGCGCAGTTTATTTCTAGCGCCTCTCAAAAACTCCTACCCCAATTGCATTAAGCATTGATAACATCTGAAAATAGGATGGAGGACTCAAGTTAAATTCTGAGTTTTCAAATGCAGATATCTGCGTTTTATCAATTGCCTTAAAAATTTCAGAGTCAAAATGAATCCCTCTGATTGATTCATCAAGCTCATAAGTATCTTGATTTAATTTGGACAGTGCCTTCACTACCTCTGCCTTACCATTCTTAATTCTCACAACCCAAACATCAGAGTAGCCAGTTGAATCTCGAAACAGAGTCCATCTACCCCAAGTAGTATCTTCGTTCTGAATATAGGAGTCTTGCTCTAAGACTTTAAGCACGCTACCGCTATACTTAAAGCTCGAACTAAGTGATTCATTCAAACCACTTAAGAAGAAATGTATTTTGGTTTGTATATCAAAGCTAACCGAGTTTGACTGAGAAATTTGCATTTCATATCTGTAAAGATTTCTCATACAAGAATCCACTCTTGTATCAGGGTTGAGAGGGCATTGAGTAGACCTAGCATTAACCTCTTGAGTCTGAGCCTCAGACTTTAATAGAGCTTCCTCAGCTTGAGACTTGATGCTTGAGAAGACGGATAGCGCCTCGGGGCTTGAACCGAACTTCAAATTCCAATACTTTTCGATTTCCAAACACGCTTGAGATAGCTGCGCTTTCAAATGCTCATCTTTCGTATAATTGACAGCTTGGGCAAATAAGCTATCTACCAAACGAATTTCTGCCCCACTTGAGCCTACTTTTTTTGCATGCCAAAAGCTCTGAAAATCTTCATATTGATGACGTAAGCAATAGAATCGAAAAATGGCTGCATCAAATAATGGCTGCTCCATATACTGAGGAGTGGTCGATCCTAAATTAAATAAAGCCATATATTCTTCTATTCTATAGACCCAAGCGCAAGAATATGGTGCCCAGAAAAAACTCAGCGACTTTTAATCTTAGCCCAATTTGCTTGAAATACTGCAGATGAATCAACCATGCCTTTTGGCTCCTCACCATTTCTTGAAATCATTAGCCCGTTCAACTTAGCACCATGCTCGATACCGAGCTGGCCGTAGGTAATATCGCCCCGAACCTCAGCGCCATCATGCAACTCAACTCGCTCTGTCGCATAGATATTTCCCTCAACCCGTCCAGCAACCAAAACTCTGAATGCATAAATGTCGCCCTGCACAACACCAGAGCGGCCCAAGGCAATACTCACGTCTTTGCCCTGAGTTGCCTCAATATTTCCTATAACGCTACCATCAATACGGAGGCTTTCATTCGCGACTAATCTTCCATGTACTTCTGTAGCCGGACCCACAATCGTCTCGAATGATTCCATTGTGGGTTGCAAAAATTTAATCGACTGAGTTTTCTTAAAAAGCATACTTTAATTCCCTTAAACCATTATTGAGATGATTATTTGTGACTTATAGCTTTTGTCTAATTTGGGGATCAATTCTAATCCTATTTTCTCCCCTTCAAAAGCCTAAATAGGTAATGCTAATAAATACTAACTTTTACCAACCTATTAATAGAACGTATGTTGGTCATATGAGCAAACATCAGTAGTGGAATATCTAAAAATAAGGCTTTCTTCTGGCCCATATAAATACTTAGGCTGTTGGTTATAACGATAAACAGGCGTGCAAACCAATTCGCCTTTAGAGCCATCCACCTGAACACGCAAGAGCGGCTGTCAAAATCAGACTAAATCCAAGCGTCTTACCCAGCACAGAATCGGCCAATCATGATCCAACGATAGGGATAAAAGTTTAATTAGTCAAGGCGCTAAATTTAAATCCGTTCAACATTGATTGCAGAATTTGGAAAATATAGCTGGGGTAGCTTTAAACGCACTTATAAAGAAGGCGAAGATTCTGAATTTTTCCGTTTTGCGACTCAGCTGCCTCCATCTCCGCATCATAGCTTTCTTTGTGAGCATGGACAAAAATGTGCAATACCCTTTTGGCTTGATCATGACCCTGAAGGGCGGCTAAGGATAAAAAATAAAATGCTTTTTTTAAATCCAGAGGAATAAATTCTCCCTTTCCATACAGGGATCCCAAGGTGTAGGCGCACTGACGGCTGCCCTCGTTTGCGCCGATGGTTAGGTATTTAATTCCTAAATCCACGTCCCTAGGGACTCCTTGCTCCATCCCAAGACCAAGGGCATAGATATTGCCTAGATTACAAAAGGCATCCTTGACCTCTTCTTTGACAGCCCTCAAGTAGTATTCCACCGCAGTTTTATAGCTTTGAGGAACATTGCCAAGCCCTCTCTCATGCATCAGGCCAACGTTAAATAATGCGTAACCATTCCCTAAGCTGGTATGGCCGTTCTGCAACTCGTAAAACTTTTCCATATTCTCAGCCTCCAGATGGCCATCAAAGGTCATCTTGGTTAGCAAAAAAAGTGCATCATCATTTGAATCGTTAACTGCGGCGTCATACAAAATATCAAAGGCAACATCGTACTTGCCTTTTTGAATATTTAGTTGACCTAATTCTATTGCACCATAACTCATAGTTTTAACCTTTGCTGTCTTGTGAATTTGCAAAATAATATGTGTAATCCGACATGGACTAAATCATAAAGTGAAACACGGTTTAAGGGTTGAATCATTACCCATTTAAGCGCCCAATGGTGACAGTCGAGAGGGCGCCGCCTCTTTTTAGGGATAAATTGCCCTTCCAGCGCCCCAAATAGGTGCTCGCGCATTGATTTTTAGCCAGTAGTCTCTATGGTCACGGCCGACAGCATAGTGCTTTTGCTTATTTTAGTTGCTCAGCTGACGGAGGTTGCTCCAAGTGGCTTTATCTGCATAAACCCAGCGGTGAATCGCCTGATATTTAATATCAAATTCCAAGAGGATATAAATCTAAGGCTGTCAACCTGTACTCGACTTTTAATAGGTTATAGCGACTTTGACTTTCAGCTCTAGAAGCTTTGGGAACTAAAACATCCTGAGCTACTGAGAATTGATCAAAGCTATACTTCGAAGTTGAATTTAACCTATAAAACTTACATATTTAATTATCTTGCTGAAATCCTATTAAATTGAGCGAATTATGACCAAATTATTCAAACCTATTCTGCCGATTCGCCTAAGTTTATTTGTTATTTGCATCATTGGAATGGTGCTAAGTGGATATCTCCAATTCATGGACATCACTAATTGGTATTTCTTGCTGATTTTTAGTTTCTTAACTTTGGTGGGTGTCCATGATTACCTCCAAACCAAGCATGCTATTTTGCGCAACTACCCAATTCTTGGTCATATGCGGTTTTTGCTAGAATTTGTGCGTCCGGAGATCCGACAATACTTTTTTGAGGGTGATAACGATAAAACGCCGTTCTCACGGGAGCAACGCACCTTAGTCTATTCACGCGCTAAGGGCATGGCCGATCAAATTCCATTTGGCACTACTTTAGATGTCATGGCGCCAGGCTACCAGTGGATTAATCAATCTCTAGCACCCACACATTTACCCACTCATGAGTTTCGTATTGAGATTGGGGGGAAGGACTGTAAACAAAAATACTCGGCCAGTATTTTTAATATCTCTGCGATGAGTTTTGGGTCATTAAGTGCCAATGCGGTGATGGCTCTGAATCTAGGAGCCAAAAATGGCAACTTTGCCCATGACACTGGTGAAGGCTCGATCTCTCGCTATCACCGCGTTTATGGTGGCGATTTAATTTGGGAAATCGGCTCTGGCTATTTTGGTTGTCGCAATTCCGATGGTAGCTTTAGCACTGAAAAATATACTCAAAATGCGCTAGATCCTCAAGTCAAAATGATTGAAATCAAGATGAGTCAAGGCGCCAAGCCAGGGCATGGTGGAATCTTGCCCGGCCCTAAAGTGACCCCTGAAATTGCTGAAGCGCGTGGCGTTATGGTGGGTGAAAACTGCATCTCCCCCTCTTCTCATAGCGCATTTTCTTCACCACTAGAGATGATGCAGTTTATTAAAACCTTACGTGACCTATCTGGTGGCAAACCCGTTGGCTTTAAGTTGTGTATTGGCCATCCCTGGGAATGGTTTGGAATCGTCAAAGCGATGCTAGAAACTAATATCTATCCTGACTTTATTGTGGTCGATGGCTCTGAAGGTGGTACTGGAGCAGCGCCGGTAGAATTTACTAATCATGTAGGCACTCCGCTACAAGAAGGTTTGCGCTTAGTCCATAACACTCTGCTAGGAGTAAACCTGCGCGATCATATCAAAATTGGTTGCTCAGGAAAAATTATTAGTGCTTTTGATATGGCCGTTGCTTTTGCGCTAGGAGCGAATTGGTGTAATAGTGCCAGAGGCTTTATGTTCTCGATCGGATGCATTCAGGCTCAAACATGCCATACCGGCAATTGCCCGACTGGCGTGACGACTCAAGATCCATTACGTCAAAAAGCACTCGTACCAAGCAATAAGGCCGAACGCGTCTTTCATTTTCACAATGAAACCTTGAAAACATTAAAAGAGTTAGTAGAGGCAGCGGGATTACAGCATCCTAGCGAGATTGATGCATCACATATCATTCGTCGCATTAATGCAAATGAAGTTCGCTTATTATCAAACCTACTACCTGAAATGCCAGCAGGTCTCTTACTCAAATCTGCGACGATTGATCCAGCCCTGGGTTTACCTAAAGCATTTGAGCTCTATTGGAATAAGGCTCAGGCAGGCAGTTTTTCTGCGCTCAAACATTAAACTGTTTGAAGCAAATACCGCACGCTACCCTATAACTCCAAGACTCTTTGACTGGCAAAGGCTCGCTGCTCCCCAGTAATGGGGTCAAGAAAAGCTATTTTTTTGGCGAGTAACTGCAAAGGCTTTGAAAAATCCAAGTCATACTCTTGATACGGTGTAAGGATTGGGTATATCTGATCATACTTAATCGGTATACCTAAGGCATTAAGGTGGCAACGGAGCTGATGCTTCTTACCGCTACCTGGTATAAGTCGATATTTAGCCCACGGCTTATTTTGGACAATAAGCTCAATCAATGTATCGGTATTAGGTTGGCCCTCTACCTCCATCATTCGTAAGAAATGCTCAGATTCTTCTAGCCTACTTTGATAAGTCATTGGCAGCTTTGCATTCAGCGCATCAGAATAAAGAGCAATCACTTCATAAATCTTAGTAACAGATCTGTCTCTAAAGAGGTTCTGATACGAGGCTCTCTCATCTGGTTTGACAGAAAAAATTACGATTCCAGCAGTATCTCGGTCAATCCGGTGGATCGGGCTCAGCGTCTGAATACCGGTCTTTTTCTTGAGCCGACTAAGCAGTGTTTGATGAAGGTAAAGACCACTCGGTATCACAGGCAAAAAATGAGGTTTATCTGCCACCAAAATATGCTCATCCTGAAACAGAATCTCTTCTTCAAATGGGATTTCTGGCTCACGAGCTAAGCGCCTAAAGTAAATAAGATGCGTATTAGGTTGATATGCATCGGTAGCCTCAAAAGCATGGCCTTGGGCATTAAGCACCAGTCCTTTAGCAAATCGATCCTCCCACTCCTTTACCCCAATATGGGGGAATTGATTAATGAAGAATTGCAATAGATTCTGGTAGGACTGATCAGCAGGTAAAAATACCCGCGATGCTGAGATCCCTTCTGAATTGACTTGCATGTAATACCCTATTACCTGGAGCTTGCTATTTTAAGTGATTGTGTAACTTAGATCCTTGCTGGCTGTCTGACTGGTGAAGTTTTTGAGATAAATCAAATAATTCCCCTAAATATGACCCCAAAAGCCTCAATTAAGCTAAATTAGATGGTAATAGAGCAACATCGAGAGTACATTGAATTGCGGACTCAATAGTTATTCAATTTATAAATAAATGGAGGAAAGCATGAAAATACTAGTACCAGTAGATGGCTCAAAATCTTCACTCAACGCTGCTAAATACGTAGCCAAGCTAGCTAAAGACTTGCGCAGCAAGTGCATCGTCACCCTCGCCAGTATTCATGATGATATTGGTTTGGGTCATGTAAAGCAGTTCGTGGCACAAAGCGTGATCGACGACTATCTCAGGGAGGTTAGCGAAAAAGAACTGAAGTCTGCGCAAAAGGCTTTAGATACTGCGGGTGTAAAACATACTATGGTGATTAAACGCGGCAATGTTGCCGATGAAATCATCAACTTAGCCAATAAAGAAAAAATTGACATGATCGTCATGGGCTCTAAGGGTCGTTCTGGAATCTTGGATGCCTTAATGGGTTCAGTGGCTCAAAAAGTTAGCTCTGGCGCAAAGCAGGCCGTGCTGCTAGTGAAGTGATTTTCTGCACTCTTTACTTCAAGTAAAAAGGGTCACTTCTGCGGCCCTTTTTAATGAGTAACTAGCATTCATTCAATCTTGTAGTAACATTCTTTAATCCAGAGGGCAACAGTGACTAAGCCAATCATGATGGGTACCTCAACCAAGGGCCCTATGACTGCAGCAAAGGCAGCGCCAGAGTTAATACCAAAGACTGCAATCGCTACTGCGATGGCTAATTCAAAATTATTGCTAGAGGCGGTGAAAGATAAAGTGCAACAGCGTTTGTAGTCAATGCCCATCTTAGCCGTGATGACAAAGGTCAATAAGAACATCACGCCAAAGTAAATCAATAGCGGAATAAAGATAGTTAAGACATCGCCTGGCAGCTCCAGAATTAACTTACCCTTAAGACTAAACATCACCACGATCGTAAACAGCAGCGCAATGAGAGTGAGCTTCCCAATCTTGGGCACAAAGTGTTCGTGATACCACTCTTTAGAAACAAACTTGAGCATCACAAATCGGGTTAGCAGTCCTGCAATACAAGGAATACCTAAGTAAATAAAGACTGTTTTAGCAATCTCACCAATGGTGATGCTGATATTTGATCCTGCCAGGCCGAAGTACGGCGGCAAAACAGTCAAGAAGATGTAGACGTAAAGGCTAAAGAATAGAACCTGAAAGATTGCATTAAATGCCACAAGACCAGCAGCATATTCGGTAGATCCTTTAGCGATGTCATTCCAAACAATCACCATTGCTATACAAGGCGCTATCCCAATCAGGATCAGGCCTGCCATATATTCAGATTGATTTGGCACAAAGGTAATGGCCAATAAGAACATGAAGACTGGGGCAATGATCCAATTCATCAGAAAGGCAATGGCAAAGATCTTCTTATCCCTAAATACATCTGGCAGATCCTCATATTTCACCTTTGCAAAAGGTGGATACATCATCAGGATTAATCCAATCGCAATTGGATAATTAGTGCTACCCACCTGAAATGAGTTAATAAAGCCCTCTACCCCGGGAATAAAATGGCCCAAGCCAATACCCAAAGCTATGGCAGCAAAAATCCAGACCGTTAAATAGCGATCCAAGAATGATAATTTTTTTGTAAGTGAACTCATGAGTTTGAGTGGATTTCTTTTAAAGACATTGCGTCTAGTTTTTCAAAGGGCATAGCAGCCAAGATATCTATTCTCTTTTTCAGACCATTCATGACTTCGTTAAAGGCGGCTTTCTTTTCAATATCAGTACCCTGCACTTGCGATGGATCAGGAAATCCCCAATGGGCACTCACCGGTTGTCCGGGCCAATGGGGGCATACCTCACCTGCTGCGTTATCACACACCGTAATAATGAAATCCATCTTTGGAGCATCGGGCTCCGCAAATACATCCCAACTTTTAGATTTCAGTAAAAAAGAATCAAAGCCTAACTCTTTAGCAATTTGGGCAGCGTATGGATTCACGCTTGTGCCAGGGGTAGAGCCTGCAGAAAATCCTCTGAGCTTACCGCTGGGATGAGTTGATGCTAAAGCTTCACCAATAATTGAACGTGCTGAATTATGAGTACATAGAAAAAGAATGTTGTATTGCTTCATATGGCTTTTGCTTTCTTTGAAACCTTGACTGGTACGCAAGACTGACCACCGCAACAGTTATCCAATAAGAACTCACTGAGATCCTGAACGAGCTTTGCATTGGGGCGATAAATCAAGTTGCGACTTTGCCTTTCCACCAAGAGCAGATCTGCCTGCACCAGCTCCTTTAAGTGAAAACTGAGCGTTGCATTAGGAATGCCTAATTTTTCGATGATTTCGCTGGGAGTAAGCCCCTCATCTCCTCGCTGCACAATTAAACGAAAGATATTAAGCCGTGACTCCTGCCCAAGGGCCAAAAAGGCCTGAACTGCATTAGTATTTTTCATATTTCCAATTATATAGAAATATATTATGGATTGATGACAGTAAAAAGCCACCCGAAGGTGGCTTATCTGATGCGTTTAGAACTTACTCGCGTGAGGCCTTCTTGCGATCATGCTCTTTCAGGTGACGCTTACGAACACGCACACTCTTAGGCGTTACTTCAACCAACTCATCATCGCTAATGAATTCAACCGCATACTCCAAAGTCAAATCGATTGGAGTGACTAGGCGTACTGCTTCATCAGTACCAGAAGAACGCACATTGGTTAATTGCTTACCTTTAATAGGGTTAACAACCAAGTCATTATCGCGACTATGAATACCAATCACCATACCTTCGTAAACTGGATCACCATGTTTTACGAACATACGGCCGCGATCTTGTAATTTCCAAATCGCATAAGCAACTGCTTCACCATCATCTTGGCTAATCAATACACCGTTATGACGCTCACCCAAAATACCATCCTTGGCAGGTGCGTAAGCATCAAAGGTATGACTCATCAAACCATTACCGCGAGTCATGGTCATAAAATCACCTTGGAAGCCGATTAGGCCACGCGCTGGAATGCGGTACTCAAGACGAGTACGCCCTTTACCATCGCTCACCATATCTTGCAGCTCGCCTTTACGCTTGCCCAAATCTTCCATCACCGCACCTTGAGTGGAGTCTTCAACGTCTACTGTTAGGTTCTCGTATGGCTCCATTTTGACGCCATTCTCTTCATGGAACACGACGCGTGGACGGGAAACCGCCATTTCATAGCCTTCACGACGCATTGTCTCTACCAAAATAGTGAGGTGTAATTCACCACGGCCTGATACTTCAAAAACAGTGTCATCGTCCGTCTCTTTAACACGCAAAGCCATATTGGACTTCAATTCACGGTCTAAACGTTCACGAATCTGACGGCTAGTAACAAACTTACCTTCACGGCCAGCCAATGGGCTGGTGTTCACCATGAAGTTCATAGTCAAGGTTGGCTCATCAATCTTGAGCATTGGCAATGCATCTGGCTTATCTACCGCACAAACTGTAGTGCCAATAGCCAATTCTTCAATTCCGTTGATCAAGGCGATATCACCCGCTACTGCCTCATCTACTACCTCACGCTCAAGACCCTTAAACTTCAATACTTGATTGACGCGACCTTTAAATGGAGTACCGTCTGGACCGTTCATGCAAATGACTTCCATGCCGGATTTAACGCGGCCACGATTTACACGACCAATACCAATTTTTCCAACATAGCTATTGTAGTCAATGGAGGAAATCTGGAACTGTAAAGGACCATCTGGATCATCATCACGAACAGGAACATGTTCCAAAACAGCATCAAATAATGGACGCATATCACCTTCGCGCACATCTTCTGTTAAGCCTGCATAGCCATTTAAGCCAGATGCATAGATGATTGGGAAATCGAGCTGCTCTTCAGTAGCGCCAAGTTTGTCAAACAATTCAAAAGTGGCATTGATCACGTAATCGCAACGAGCGCCTGGGCGGTCAACCTTGTTAATCACCACAATTGGCTTCAATCCAAGCGCCAATGCTTTCTTAGTAACAAAGCGGGTTTGTGGCATTGGGCCTTCCACTGCATCCACCAAGAGCAATACACCATCAACCATGGAGAGTACGCGCTCTACTTCACCGCCGAAGTCTGCGTGTCCCGGGGTATCAACGATGTTGATGTGTGTGCCGTCGTACTCAACCGCACAGTTCTTGGACAAAATAGTAATGCCACGCTCTTTTTCAAGATCATTTGAATCCATGACGCGTTCGGTCATTTTTTCATTGGAGCGGAATGTGCCAGATTGGCGCAAGAGTTGGTCAACCAGAGTAGTTTTACCGTGGTCAACGTGGGCGATGATGGCAATGTTACGAAGTGCGCGTTTAGTCATGTGAGGTAGTAGATGAGGCAGT
>CAJEZV010000037.1 GCA_903995005.1 uncultured beta proteobacterium | reverse complement strand
CATACGAGATAGACTTGGGTGACTGGAGTTCAGACGTGTGCTCTTCCGATCTCCTATTCTGACTTGACCAGCATTTGCAAGGGCAACAACATCTGCGCCACTAGCTTGAGCCTTTAAGAGGTATGAAGAGAAATCGCTGTTAGGAAATGGGTGTTTACTGGTTCCCAGCACCTTACCGCCATTTGCCGTAAGAACGTTGGTTGAATCTCTTTCTAAAGCAGCACCGAATGCGTAATCAGCAGTCAAGAAATACCAATTCTTTTTGCCCTGCTTTACAACTGCCTTCGCCGTGCCGTTTGAAAGCGCATAAGTATCATAAGTCCAGTGAACGTTGTTAGCCGTACATTTTTCATTGGTGATCGGCAAAGAGGCTGCGCCAGAAACCAATGTAATTTTGTTCTTTTGCTCGGCGACCTCCATTACAGCAAGAGCAACGTTGGTTGAAACCAACTCAACAATCACATCAACACCGTCTTTGTCGTACCACTCACGAGCTTTGTTTGCAGCAATATCAGCCTTGTTTTGATGATCTGCGTTTAAAAGCTCAATCTTTTTTCCGATAACAGTGCCATCTTTAGAAAAATCGGCAATTGCCATTTTTGCTGCGATAACTGCGCCGGGTCCAGCCAAGTCAGAATAGGTTGATGAAAGGTCGGTTAATACGCCGATCTTTACTACATCCCCGCTGACTTTTGCGCCGCTTTGTGCGAAAGCTGGATTGCCACCAAACATGGTTGCCGCAACCAGACACGCGGTTATTTGCTTTAACTTCATTTCTATCTCCTATAGATAAGCACTAAACACCAAGATACTCGTTTAATAAGGATGCTTTTGCAGCAAGCTCACTTTGTTGCACCACTTCAACCACATTTCCATGCTCAACCACATAATGGCGATCAGCCAAGGGTGCAGCAAAGCGGAAATTTTGCTCAACCAGAACAATCGTGAACCCCTTGCTGCGCAAGCTGGTAACAACTTCACCCAGTTTTTGCACAATCACGGGGGCCAGACCCTCTGTAATTTCGTCGAGCAACAACAACTTGGCGCCCGTTCTTAAAATGCGCGCCATGGCTAACATTTGCTGCTCGCCGCCAGACAGTCTCGTACCTGGACTATTCCGTCTTTCGTATAAATTTGGAAACATTTCATAAATCTCATCCAAACCCATTCCGCCTGGCGCAATTTCTGGTAGCAGCATGAGATTTTCTTCGGCGCTTAAGCTTCCAAAAATACCCCTTTCTTCGGGGCAGTAGCCAACACCTAGGCGTGCAATTTTGTATGTTGGCATCGAGATCGTCTCGGTGCCATAAACCTCTACAGAGCCCGCCCTTTTGCTGGTGAGGCCCAAAATGGTTTTGAGGATGGTGCTTCGACCCGCGCCATTTCTACCAAGCAAAGTGACAACCTCACCATCGCGCACAGCGAAGTTCACACCATGCAGAATATGGGATTCCCCATACCAAGACTCTAAGTTTTTAACCTCTAAAGCCATGGTGCTCATAGCTTCGCGCCCTCATGACTACCCATGTAGGCCTCTACCACCAGCGGGTTATTGGAAACCTCATGATAGGAGCCCTCAGCCAAAACCGCGCCTCGCTGCAATACAGTAATTCGGTCCGCAATAGAAGAAACCACCTTCATGTTGTGCTCAACCATCAATATCGTACGGCCCTTTGCAACACGATCAATCAACTCTGTTACGCGCTCCACATCTTCGTGGCCCATTCCCTGTGTGGGTTCATCAAGCAACATTAACTCTGGCTCCATGGCCAAGGTTGTCGCAATTTCAAGCGCCCTTTTGCGCCCATAAGCTAAATTTAGCGTTTCTTCATTAGCAAAACCTTCTAAGCCAACCTCGTGCAAGAGCTCAAGGGCCCGTTCATTTAGCACACGCAAAGAGTCGCCCGATTTCCAAAAATGGAACTCTGTGCCCAATCCTCGCTGCAGTGCAACACGAACATTTTCAAGTACGGTCAAATGAGGAAAAACGGCAGAGATCTGAAAGGAGCGAATAATGCCGCGTCTAGCTATCTGTGAAGGAGCCTCATTTGTAATATCAAGGCCATTAAATAAAATTTGCCCGCTGCTGGGTTCTAAAAACTTTGTGAGCAAATTAAAGCAGGTAGTTTTCCCAGCGCCATTTGGGCCAATTAGGGCGTGAATTGTTCCCCTGCTTACATCCAGGTTCACATCACTAACTGCGGAGAATCCTTTGAAGGATTTACCCAGCCCAATTGTTTTTAGTATTGTTTCTTGCAATCTCATGTCCCCCGCCCCCGTTTGAGGCAAGAGTTTGAGGATAACCCAAGATGGCTAGGCCTTATATAGCAATAACCCTAAAGCCATTAATACCTAGGCCTTAGATGTTTTGACTGATTTTTGTGAACTTTTGAATTGCGGTGCGCGCAAGCTCATCCAAAACATCCACGGGAACCCTTTGTGCGCCCTGAACAATCATTAGTGCATAAGGCTTTGCTAGAGCAGATGCCTCGGGGCACAAGCGCAACTCTTCACCCTCCGCCGGAGATTGGCCGCGCCAATAATTAATTACTGCTTCAAGCTCTTGAATGCTTACGTACAACATGGGGTGTTAAGGTTTACTTTTCTTTAACGGCGAGCATTGTGCCGCGACATTTTTTGGCGCCGCAGCGGCACTCATAATCTTTTTTCATTTGCTTGGTGACGCGGCCATCAACATCAAGAGAGTAGTCGTAGAACAACTCTTCTCCTACCTTTAGTGCGCGCTTGGCATAAATGAAAACGCGTGGCTCACCATCATAAATACCTTCTTTTGTTTCGCAAATTGGCTTGCAAGAGTGGTTGATCCAGCGGGCAGCGTTGCCGCCATACTTTGCATCAATAACCCGACCATCATCTAAAGAAAAGTAAAACGTATGGTTAGGATCTTTCTTGTCATGGGGATGGCGCTTAATGGCCAGCTTCCAACTAATGCGCTCGCCCTTGTACTCAATGATTGCCTGACCTTTTTTAATTGGCTTTGCTACAAAAACTCCTTTGCCATGAATGGGTGAGGATTTAACAACGATAAAAGACCGATCCACCTTAGGAGGTGATAATTTTTTTGATTTCATAGTTAAACGTCTAGGTTGCGAGCAATAAGGGCGTTCTTCTCAATAAACGCGCGGCGCGGTTCAACCTCATCACCCATCAATGTTGTAAACACTTGGTCCGCAGCAATAGCATCCTCAATCCTTACTTGCAACAGGGTGCGTGAACTAGCATCCATTGTGGTTTCCCATAGTTGTGATGGATTCATCTCACCCAAACCTTTATAACGCTGACGGCTCAAAACGCGCTCTGCCTCAGACAGCAACCAAGAGAAGGCGGCTCTAAAGTCAGCAATGGTTTGCTCTTTTTGATTTTTGTCCGGATCGCCACGGCGCACTTTTGAGCCCGGCAAAACCTTGCCAGACAAAACGGATGCCGCATTAGCAAGGCTTTGATAATCATCTCCATGAACAAAATCGGAATTAATTGAAGATAGTTTTAAGTTGCCATGGATGCGGCGTGACAACAACAATCTAAAGCGCTCGGTGCGATCTTCCTTTTGCACAATAATTTCTGGTGGCAAGGCTAAAGGGCTCAAAGAATCGGCCAAAGCCTTTCTTAGACGATCAGCCGAATCATTGGCAGACTGTTCGGTGTCTAAATTCAATTGGGTACCAGAGGCTATTGCCCTCAAAGCATCCTCGTCAATTGTACGTGACAAGCGATCAACAATGGACTGAATTACTTGGTAGTGTTTGGCCAACTCATTTAAAGCGGCGCCCTCAATAATCTCGCCGGTTGGGGTTTGCAAAGAGGCGGTTTCAAGCGCAATCTTTAACAACAGTTGGTTCAGCTCCGCATCACCCTTAATGTATTGCTCGCTCTTGCCAAACTTCACCTTGTACAGAGGTGGCTGTGCAATATAGATGTGGCCACGCTCTATCAGCTCTGGCATCTGTCTATAGAAAAAAGTTAGTAAAAGGGTGCGGATGTGGCTGCCGTCGACGTCCGCGTCGGTCATGATGATGATGCGGTGATAGCGGAGTTTATCGGCCTTGTATTCTTCAATACCAATGCCCGTACCAAGGACGGTAATTAAGGTAACCACCTCTTGGCTGGCAAGCATTTTATCAAAGCGTGCCTTTTCTACGTTCAGAATTTTTCCTTTTAAAGGAAGAATTGCCTGAAAGCGGCGATCGCGACCTTGCTTAGCAGAGCCTCCCGCCGAGTCACCCTCAACAATAAACAATTCAGACTTCGCGGGATCTTTTTCTTGGCAGTCTGCCAGCTTTCCAGGAAGACCAAGGCCATCTAATGCGCCCTTGCGTCTTGTCATGTCACGGGCTTTTCGTGCTGCCTCACGCGCACGCGCAGCATCAACAATTTTTCCGCAAAGAATTTTTGCATCTGCCGGGCGCTCTTGCAAATAAGCGCTAAGTGCCTCCGCAACAATTTCTTCTACTGGGCCGCGCACCTCGCTAGATACCAGCTTATCTTTGGTTTGACTAGAAAATTTTGGCTCTGGAACTTTTACTGATAAAACGCATGCCAAACCTTCACGCATATCGTCGCCAGAGATTTCGACCTTTGCCTTTTTAGCAACCTCATTTTCATCAATATATTTATTAATGACACGCGTCATGGCTGCGCGCAGGCCGGTCAGGTGTGTACCACCATCGCGCTGGGGGATGTTGTTAGTAAAACAAAGCACTTGTTCACTAAAACTATCGTTCCACTGCATGGAAACTTCAGCGGTAATTTGACCACCCAAATCAGAAGGACGAACACCTTCGGCATAAAAAATATTTGGGTGTAAAACGTTTTTAGTTTGGTTGATGTATTCAACAAAACCCTTAACGCCGCCAGAGAAAGCAAAGTCCTCTTCTTGGCCTGTGCGTTGATCAATTAATTTGATATGTACGCCATTATTTAAGAAGGAAAGTTCGCGAATGCGTTTAACAAGAATTTCATAATGAAACTCTACGTTTCCAAAAATGGTTTCATCTGCAAGGAAGTGAACCTCTGTTCCTGATAATTCTGTATCACCAGTAACGGTAATTGGAGAAACAGTAACACCGTTCTCCTCTTGAATATTGCGATTCTTAATAACGCCGCGCTCAAACTCCATGTAATGGGTTTTGCCATCACGACGGATCGTGAGCTTCAACCATTTTGATAAAGCGTTGACACAACTTACACCTACACCATGTAGACCGCCAGAAACCTTATAGCTATTTTGATCAAATTTACCGCCAGCATGTAACTCAGTCATTACGATTTCGGCAGCACTTCGTTTTGGTTCGTGCTTGTCATCGTACTTAATGCCTGTTGGAACACCGCGCCCGTTATCAACAATCGAGATTGAGTTATCAGTTTGTATAACGACTGTTATTTCAGAACAATACCCAGCTAAAGCTTCGTCAATAGAATTATCAAGAACTTCAAAGACTAGGTGATGTAAGCCCGTTCCATCAGAGGTGTCTCCGATGTACATTCCAGGACGTTTACGAACAGCTTCGAGACCTTCTAGGATTTGAATCGATGCAGCGCCGTACTGCTCTACTACTTTTTTTTCTTCAGTCATTTTTTTCTAAGTTAAATACGCATTGGCATCACAACATACTTAAAGCTCTCTGAGCCAGGCAGAGTAATTACAGCGCTACTGTTTGCATCACCCAAACTAATTTGAATCTTTTCATTTTTTAGATTAGATAAAACATCTAAGAGGTAGCTTACGTTAAAGCCGATCTCAACAGTATCGCCACTATATTCAGTTTCAATTTCTTCCTGCGCCTCTTCTTGCTCAGCATTGGTAGACTGAACAGTAATTCGATTGGGGGACAAAGAGAAGCGAACACCTTTAAATTTATCCGTAGTCAAAATGGCGGCACGCTGTAGCGCGGATTGCAAAACATCACGACCAACAACTAAGGTATTTTTATGTCCTTTTGGGATCACTCGCTGGAAGTCTGGAAACTTACCTTCCACCAATTTAGAAATTAATTCAATATCACCAAAAGCAAACTTCACCTGATTAGCAGTAAGACTAATCTCCAATAATTCATCGGAGTCTTCCAAAAGGTGCTGACACTCTAATATTGTTTTGCGTGGAATAATAACTTCCTGTCTTTGGCCAGAGCCAGATGGGGCTTCAGTTAACTCAACCTGAGAGTAAGCCAAGCGATGGCCATCGGTTGCCACTGCTACGACCTCTTTACCCTCAACAACCAATAACATTCCATTTAGGTAATAACGAATATCTTGTTGCGCCATTGAGAAATGGACTTGACTAATCAATTGACGAAAACTTTTTTGAGACATCTTCCACGCGGCCGTTACTTCACCAACACTTTGCATCACCGGAAATTCTGCCGCCGATAAAGTTTGCAATGAGAAACGGCTTTTTCCACTTTGTACAACCATGCGGTTGTCTTTTAGGTTTAAGGAAACCGGCCCCTCTGGAAGTGCGCGCAAAATATCCAATAATTTTCTAGCGGCAACCGTTGTTGTCACATCCTCCGTACCAACACCAAAGTTTGCATTTGTAGTAATTTGGATTTCAATATCAGTGGAGATAAAGGAAACTTTTTCACCACTCTTTTTAAATAAAAGATTTGCCAGAATTGGTAGTGTGTGTCTACGTTCAACAATTCCACTAACAACCTGAAGTGGTTTTAGTAAGTTATCGCGAGAAGTGTTAACGAGTTGCATTGCTTTTAAATCCTTGTATATATCTTAGTAGTAGTAGTAATAAGGCTTCTGATTTCCGTGGGTAACTCAAAAAACCTATACAAATCAACACATTAGAAGACAAAAAACCTGTGGAAAACCTTTGTATAAGCGCTGCATAAAAAGTGGACAACCTTTTTTCAATACCCTATTTTTGCATGAAGCTGAATCTTTCCACAATTTATCCACACACAATCCCCAAACTTATCCCTAGGGTTGTCCACAACCTTATCCACACCCAAAAATCAAGCCTTCAAGGTTTGTTCTATAACGTGGATTTCGTGGTTTAAATGTCCGTCGTGAGCGCGCTCATCGGCGATCTTACGAACTGCATGTAAAACAGTTGTGTGGTCCCTGCCCCCAAAGAGCTCACCAATCTCGGGCAGGCTTTTTTGGGTTAATTCCTTGGCCATAAACATAGCAATCTGTCGTGGCCGGGCAATGTTGGCGGGTCGCTTCTTCGAATACATGTCAGCTACCTTAATGCTATAAAAATCAGCCACAGCCTTTTGAATATTTTCAACGGAGATTTGACGATTTTGTATTGAAAGGAGGTCTTTGAGTGCGGTTCTTGCAACCTCAATCGTGACCTCTCGACCATGAAAGCGCACAAAGGCCAATATTTTTCTTAACGCCCCCTCAAGCTCTCGTACATTAGAGCGGAGATGTTTTGCCACAAAGAAGGCTACATCTTCACTCATTGGAATTCCTTCACTAATCGCCTTTTTCATCAAAATAGCGACTCGCATCTCCAGCTCCGGCGGCTCAATGGCCACTGTTAAGCCAGAATCGAAGCGCGAAATCAATCGATCATCAATACCAGCCATTTCTTTTGGGTACGTGTCGCTAGTGATGATGACCTGGGCCTTGTTGCTCAAAAGCGCCTCGAAGGCATAGAAAAACTCTTCTTGCGTCCTAGATTTGCCACTAAAAAATTGAATATCGTCAATTAACAATAAGTCCAGGGAGTGGTAGTAGCGCTTAAAGCGATCAAAAGCCTTTTGTTGGTATGCCCGCACAACATCCGAAACATACTGCTCGGCGTGTATATAGCGTATGCGGGCGTTAGGCTTTTCTTTTAAAAGATGGTTGCCAATCGCATGAATTAGGTGCGTTTTACCTAGACCAACCCCGCCGTATAAAAACATGGGGTTGTATGAGCTGCCTGGGTTGTGCGCAACCTGAATAGAAGCCGCCCTAGCAAGTTGATTTGCCTTACCGGTAACAAAAGTTTCAAAGGTAAGGTTGGGGTTGAGTTTTGAGTGGTCCTCAATCTCAAACGCACCCTCTTCTAGGGATGCGGCAGATTCCACCACATTGCTTGTTTGGGGGTCTGGCAGCACATTTTCCAAAATTGCTGGTGCCGCAACGGGTGGCGCACCAACCTCAACATCGAGGACAAAATTAACATTAATTGAGGAGCCAAAGTATTGAGAGGCCAACTCTTGGAAGCGATCAGCAAACGTTTTTTTAATCCAATCAAGCTTAAATCGATTTGGGGCTCCAACAGTTAGTGAGTGATCACTCTCATCAAAAGACACGAGGGTCAAAGGCTGAATCCATGTTTTAAACTGTTGGGGCGACAGCTCGCGGGAAAGGGTGCTAAGCGCACCATCCCAAAAACCCAGAGGGTTGATTGAATTCAAGGCGGGGGGATTTTGTAGGTTGCTCATATTTTTGGAGGATCCATTGTAGCCATCCTGCAAAGTTATCCACAAGCTACAAAAACGTGGAAAAGCTGTGGATAACTTGTGTATAAAAGCAAAAAAGACATATAAATTAATGGCTTAGTGAAAAAGCACACAAAAATAGAGAAAAACACCTATATATTCATCGAGATTGATTGACCTTTTGCTCTGCAACAAGGAAAATATTTGGTTTTGCAGGGATCTATCATGAAAAGAACATACCAACCATCAGTAACACGTCGTAAACGCACACACGGTTTTCGTATTCGCATGAAAACCAAAAGTGGACGCGCAGTATTAAATGCACGTCGCGCTAAAGGCCGCAAGCGTCTGGCTGTTTAATTTAGCCATTGAACAGCGCCAGGATTTCTGAATTATTAAAAATAAACCCCAAGACAAGTTTGTATTGGGGTTTTTATGCTGCGCCCATTCAGGCAGGCAGTAAGCCAGACTTAGGGGTTGCGGTAGCTAAGAAATTAGCTAAAAGAGCTGTCGACCGCAACCGTCTTAAGAGGATGATTCGCGAATTGGTTTGGGCGGCTCAAGCCAACACCCTCAACAAAGATGTGGTGGTTAAGCTCAAGAAACCGATTGGTCGCGATACCCGTGGCAGGCTCAGAAAAAAAGAAAAAGAACTTCTACGCTCTCAGATGTCGGGATTAATTTAAGGTGCGTGTTTTAAATAAGGCCGCAATTAAACTGCTTAAGGCTTATCAGTTGCTTCTGAGTCCTTATGTGGGCATGCACTGCAAGTACGCGCCAACTTGCTCACAATATGCGTGCGACTGCTTCAATCATTACGGGTTTATTAAAAGTTTCGGCTTGGTTGTTTGGCGAATTTTGCGCTGCAACCCATGGTCACGAGGCGGTTATGATCCTGCGGTAAAACAAACATCTCATTAACTTAAGAGAATGCAAATGGACTTTAAAAAAACAATTCTTTGGGCAGTGTTCTCGATGTCGGGTCTCATGCTCTACAACAATTGGCAGGTCCATGAGGGTAAGCCATCTTTATTTGGAGGCGCGCCCGTAAGCGCCCCAGTGGCTACTGACAAATCTGCCGCTAGCAATAAGTTAGACGTACCTGCTCAAATATCTGGCCAGCCGGTTGTTGAGGCCGCCCCCGCTGTTAATTTGGGTGCAACGGACAACGCGGAAAAGTTTACGTTAAAAAACGATGTGTTGGTCTTGGAAATTAGCGCTAATGGCGCTAACGTAATTGATGCAAAGTTACTTAAGTCACTGACCGCAGAAAACAAGCCAGTAGAGCTTTTTCAATACACAGCAAACCATAAATATTTTGCACGCTCTGGCCTCATTTCTTTAAACAACAATGATTTACCAAATCACACTAGCGCCTTCAAACTTCTTCAGTCTGGTAAAGATGGTTCTGGCCGACCCTTCCTCACCCTTGGCAGCGAGCGCAATGGCGTTAAGCTAGAAAAAACGTTCATTCTGAACCCTGGAAGCTATGTGGTGGATGTTGGCCATCGCGTGACTCAGTCAAGTGCAAATGCTACGCCATTGGTTCTTTACACCGAACTAGTGCGCGACGGTAGCCAGGAGCAAAAAATTGGTCCTTTTGATGGCGCGTTTTCAGCAAGCACCTTTACTGGCCCGGCCACATATACCGACAAAGAAAAATTCAATAAGCTGGAATTCACAGCAATTGATAAAAACAAAACTACTATTCCAACCCAGGTTCCCGCTGGTGATCCGGCGTGGATTGCAATGGTTCAGCACTATTTTGCTAGCGCATGGATTCCGGGCGATAAATTTGCGCGCGATATCTATGCTGGAAGAATCGATAACGGCCTCTATCGTATTGGCATGCAAACACCACTAGGTGTGGTTGCTCAAGGATCAACGATTGTTGAAAAATCCCGTCTTTTTGTTGGTCCACAAGAAGAAAGTGTTTTAGAAACCATAGCCCCGGGCTTTGAGTTGTTAAAAGATTATGGCTACTTAACCATTTTGGCAAAACCCATTTTCTGGCTCTTGGAAAAAATCCATGGGTATGTTGGCAATTGGGGTTGGTCTATTGTTCTGCTTACTGTTTTGATTAAGTTGGCATTCTTCCCGCTTTCTGCCGCAAGCTATAAATCGATGGCGCGCATGAAGGAAGTGCAGCCACGTTTGATGGCCATGAGAGAGCAATACAAGGGTGAGCCACAAAAATTAAATCAAGCAATGATGGAGATGTATCGCAAAGAAAAAATTAATCCATTGGGCGGTTGTTTGCCAGTGGTAATTCAGATTCCTGTGTTTATTGCTTTGTATTGGGTATTGTTGTCGTCCGTCGAGTTGCGCGGCGCCCCGTGGATTTTGTGGGTGCATGATCTATCGCTTCCTGATACTTCAATTAGTGATGTATTGGGCATGACACAGTTATTCCCAATTGGAATCTTGCCAATCATCATGGCTGTTTCAATGTTTGTTCAAACTAAATTGAACCCTACCCCACCAGACCCCATCCAGGCAAAGGTGATGCTGTATATGCCAATCGTGTTCTCGGTAATGTTCTTTTTCTTCCCATCTGGCTTGGTCTTGTACTGGGTGGTGAATAACTTATTGTCGATTGCGCAACAGTGGCAAATCAATCAAATGTTTGCAAAGAAAGAAGCCAAGTAATTTTTTAATGGCTTAGTCTTTAATGGAAAACATATAGCAATGATGACCAGAAAGTTGCCCATCATTGCTATAGCAACTGCTCCAGGCAAGGCGGGTGTTGGGGTTGTACGCATTAGTGGCCAAAACCTCAAGGGCATTACAAAAGCACTTTTTCAGAAAGAGCTCTCACCCCGCCAAGCAAGCTTACTTACCTTGCGCGATGCCGACGGGCAAACCATTGACCAACTTGTCGCGATTTATTTTGTTGCCCCAGCATCATTTACTGGTGAAGACGTTTTAGAGCTTCAGTGTCATGGTGGGCCTCAGCTTCTGGAGTTGGTTATGAAGCGCTGCTTAGAGTTAGGCAAGAACGATGGACTAGTAATTGCAGAGCCAGGCGAATTTACATTGCGCGCTTATCTCAATAACAAAATAGACTTGGCTCAAGCCGAAGCGATTGCGGATTTAATTGATGCACAAAGTGAGGCTGCCGTTCGTGGTGCGGCCAGATCTTTACAGGGTGCTTTTTCAGAGAGCATCAATGATCTGATCGAAGAAATTACACAGCTGCGCATTTTGGTGGAATCAACCCTGGACTTCCCCGAAGAAGAAATTGAGTTTTTAGAGAATGCACAAGCGCGCACTCGTTTGACTGCAGTTAAAGAAAAACTAGAATCGTTACGAGTCGGCGCCAAGCAGGGAAAGATTTTGCGCGATGGCATACAGCTTGTTCTTGCTGGCGCTCCAAACGTTGGCAAGAGCTCATTACTCAATAGGCTGGCTGGTGAAGAGGTTGCCATTGTTACCGCTATTGCCGGCACTACTCGCGATCGCGTGAAGGAAAGCATCACCATTGAAGGTGTGCCGATGCATATCATTGATACGGCCGGGCTGCGCGAAACCCATGATCTTGTTGAGGCAAAAGGAATTGAAAGGTCTTGGGACGCCATCCGTCTGGCAGACTTGGTGATTTTTTTAACCGACCCAAATTCGACAGAGGACGGGCTAAAAGAGCAAATTTTGAAAGAGCTGCCCCCAAAGTGCCCAGTTTTAGAGGTTGTTAATAAGTCAGACTTGATATCTTTGGGGTCTACTGCGGCTCCAAAACAGGCCATTTTGATCTCAGCCAAAAATGGCGATGGGGTTGAAGCCCTAAAGCAAAAAATTCTGGAAATAGTTGGTTGGAATAGTCCCCAAGAGGGCGCGATTGTGGCTAGAAGGCGCCACTTGGACTGCCTGGAGAGGGCATCTGAGCATATTACAAGATCGGAGCAATTCGCTGCAAATGGCAACAATTCGCTTGAATTGTTCGCAGAAGAGCTATTTTTAGCCCAAAATCACCTTGGGCAAATTACCGGAAAGCTGCTTCCGGACGACCTTTTAGGAAAAATATTTAGTCAATTCTGTATTGGCAAGTAAAGGGTTTCCTCTGTCTCAGTTTAGGGCTTTAAATATGGCCAAAATGTTAAAATCATTGGATTAAAAATTAAATCTTCCTAGGAAAACACATGACTACAGAAACTGCGGACCAAATTAATGTAAATGCGCCAGCTTACGTAAAAAATAAGCGCTTGATTGAGTGGGTTGGAGAAGTCGCCTCCCTGACCAAGCCAGACGCAATTCGTTGGTGTGATGGCTCTCAGGCCGAATACGACGAGCTCTGCGAGCTCCTAGTTACTGCCGGGGTTTTCAAGCGCCTCAACCCAGCCAAACGAAAAAATTCATTTTTAGCACTCTCAGACCCTGAGGATGTGGCACGCGTTGAAGACCGCACCTTTATTTGCTCGGCTAAAAAAGAAGATGCCGGCCCTACCAATAACTGGGTAGAGCCAAGCGAAATGCGTGCAACATTAAACCCATTGTTTGATGGTTGTATGCGCGGCAGAACAATGTATGTGGTGCCGTTCTCTATGGGTCCTATTGGCTCCCCTATAGCCCACATTGGCGTAGAGCTATCGGATAGCCCATATGTTGCAATCAATATGCGCCTCATGACCCGTATGGGCAAGGCCGTCATTGATCAATTGGGTTCTGACGGCGAGTTTGTTCCTTGTATTCACACCGTTGGTAAACCTTTGGCTGTAGGCGAAAAAGATGTTGCATGGCCAAACAACAAGAATAAATACATTGTTCATTACCCAGAAACGCGCGAGATTTGGTCATTT
>CAJEZV010000036.1 GCA_903995005.1 uncultured beta proteobacterium | reverse complement strand
AAGATCGAGATGCTGTATTTGCGGTGCTTCGTAAAATGGGTTTAAGTGCATTTAGTCATACCATTGGCAAACCCAATACCAATGGTCGCATTGAAGTCTGGCGCGATGCTAAGAATATATTTGCAGAACCGCGCGAAGTTTTACAAAAGATGTGGACCAATACCAGCTATCAAATTGCTCGCCTGCGAGATAACCCAGCATGTGCCGATAGTGAGTTTGCTCTTTTAGATAATCTCTCCGACACAGGAATGTCCCCTAAGCTGACATTTGATGCTGCGGAAGATATTGCTGCTCCATTTATTCAGAAGAATGCACGTCCTAAAGTGGCGATCTTGCGTGAGCAAGGTGTTAACTCCCACGTAGAAATGGCTTATGCCGTTCACTGGGCTGGCTTTGATAGCTACGACGTTCATATGTCGGATCTATTAAGTGGTAAAGCAAAGCTAGATGATTTCCGTGGATTAATTGCTTGCGGTGGCTTTAGTTATGGTGACGTACTTGGTGCTGGTGAGGGTTGGGCAAAGACAATTCTCTTTAATCAGCAGCTGCGGGATCAATTCTCAAGCTTCTTTAATCGTCAAGATAGTTTCGCCCTAGGTGTATGTAATGGCTGCCAGATGATGAGTAACCTCTCTGGAATTATTCCTGGCGCACAGGACTGGCCCAAATTTACCTGCAATCAATCTGAGCAGTATGAGGCGCGTTTAGTCATGGCAGAAGTTCTTGCTTCGCCTTCGATCTTTACGCAAGGCATGCAAGGCAGTCAATTACCGATCGCCATAGCTCATGGTGAAGGTTTCGCCAATTTCAGTCAGCAAGGCAAATTAGAAAACCTGCAGAAGCAAGGCTTAACCGCCTTACGCTTTGTTGATCACCAAGGCAATCCAACCGAGACTTATCCATTAAACCCGAATGGATCGCCTGGCGGTCTTACGGGCGTAACCACTCCAGATGGTCGCTTTACAGTCATGATGCCGCACCCTGAGCGCGTATTCAGGGCCGTGCAAATGAGCTGGTGTCCGCCTGAGTGGTTAGATACTCCAGACGGTGCAAGCCCATGGTTGCGCTTATTCCGCAATGCACGCCATTGGGCCAAGTAATCCCTAAGTAAATATGTTGATGGAGCCGGTAACTTTTTCTGAAAGCGGTGGAATACGCTATTTGCATTTTGGTACTGAGCTGATTCAAGGAGCAATGCGCATTCGCGATCCCAATGAGATTTATCTCGAGTACAACCAGCAAATGATGGCTTGGCTACTGTTTCTTGAAACCAAGCCAGGCATGCGGGTTGCGCAGTTGGGTCTGGGTACCGGGGCTCTGACTAAGTTCACACATCTTCATTGTCCAGCAGTGAAATCAACTGTGGTTGAACTAAATCCTGCAGTGATTGTCTCTGCAAGAAGCATGTTTTCTATGCCAGATGATGATCGTCGACTAGAAACCATTCAAACCGATGCAAAAGCATTTGTGAAGTACTTAAAATACAAGAGTAGTTTTGATGCGGTCCAGGTAGATTTATATGATGCTATTTGTGACGGCCCATCTGCCAGCTCTTTAGAGTTTTATAAAGGTTGCTACAACATCTTAAAGGCGCCAGGAGTGCTGACCGTGAACCTCTTCTCACGTCACAAGAGTTTTGATATCAATCTCAAAAATATCTGTGAAGCCTTTGATAGTCGCGTACTCTTGTTTCCAGAGTCACACGATTGCAATGTGGTTGCAATTGCCTTCAAGGGCCCAAAATTAGAGGTTGAGTGGCGCGATGTTTCTGCCCGTGCCAAGTTAATCAAAGCACAAACAGATTTGCCAACCCATCAATGGGTTTCGGGTATTAGTCGCGAAAATGCCCGCCAAGAGTCTAAGCTTTCTATTTAAACGTATACGGATCAGAAAAAAGGCGATCAAACGATCGCCTTTTTATTTGCAGCCTATAAATTTCTCATTTAAACAGTCACAGTCTCTGCAACATCACTAAATGACTTCAGTTTGTCAAAGCTCATGTATCTGTAAACATCGCCAGCCTTGGCATCTAGCGCCTTCACTTGCTCTAAGTACTCAGCTGGAGTAGGCAGGCGTCCCAAGAGAGCAGCAACAGAGGCCAATTCAGCAGAAGCTAAATACACTCGAGTATCGATACCTAAGCGGTTAGGGAAGTTACGTGTAGAGGTTGATACGGCTGTAGAGCCTTTGCGGATTTGCGCTTGATTACCCATGCAGAGTGAACAGCCCGGGCTTTCCATACGTGCACCAGCTGCACCCAACATGCCGTAGTAGCCTTCCTCCATCAACACCATCGCATCCATCTTGGTTGGAGGAGCTACCCATAAACGGGTTGGCATATCCTTCTTGCCTTGCAAGACTTGACCAGCTGCGCGGAAGTGCCCAATGTTGGTCATGCAAGAGCCAATAAAGACTTCATCAATCTTGTCGCCAGCAACCTCAGACAATACTTTTACATCATCTGGATCATTAGGGCATGCAAGGATTGGCTCTTTGATTTCATCAATATTGATTTCGATGATCTCTGCATAGTCAGCATTAGCATCAGGTTGCAGCAATTGTGGGTTTGCAATCCAGGCTTCCATGGCTTTGATGCGACGGCCAAGAGTGCGCTTGTCTTCATAGCCATTCGCAATCATCCACTTCATCAAAGTGATATTAGATTGCATGTACTCAATAATCGGCTCTTTGTTCAAATGAACAGTACAACCACCGGCAGAACGTTCAGCAGAAGCATCCGATAATTCAAATGCTTGTTCAACCTTAAGGTCAGGCAGACCCTCGATTTCTAGAATGCGGCCAGAGAAAATATTTTTCTTGCCTTGCTTCTCAACCGTCAACAATCCTCTTTTAATTGCATATAAAGGGATAGCGTTAACCAGGTCACGCAAGGTGATGCCGGGCTGCATTTTTCCCTTGAAACGAATCAAAACAGATTCCGGCATATCCAAAGGCATAACACCAGTCGCTGCGGCAAAAGCAACTAAGCCGGAGCCAGCAGGGAAGGAAATGCCGATTGGGAAGCGGGTATGGCTATCGCCACCGGTGCCGCAGGTATCAGGAAGCAGCAAGCGATTTAACCAGCTATGAATCACACCATCACCTGGACGCAATGCAACACCACCGCGATTTGTCATGAATGGTGGTAACTCGTGTTGAGTGCGAATATCTACTGGCTTTGGATAAGCAGAGGTATGGCAGAAAGATTGCATCACCAAATCAGAGGAGAAGCCCAGGCAAGCCAAATCTTTCAATTCGTCACGTGTCATAGGACCAGTTGTATCTTGGGAGCCAACAGTAGTCATATGTGGCTCGCAGTAGGTGCCAGGACGTATACCTTGTCCCTCTGGTAAACCACATGCACGTCCAACCATCTTTTGGGCCAGGCTGAAACCTTTTTTATTATCAGGCGGGCTTACTGGGAGGCGGAATTCTGTTGAAGCAGGCAAGCCTAATGCTGCACGGGCTTTTGCGGTTAAACCTCGTCCTACGATCAATGGGATGCGACCGCCAGCACGCACTTCATCCAAAATTACAGGTGACTTGAGTGAAAACGCAGCAATCTCTTGACCGTTTTTAAATGCTTTCCCTTCATATGGACGCAACTCAATCTCATCGCCCATATTCATCTGAGATACATCTAGTTCAATCGGTAGGGCACCAGAATCTTCCATAGTATTAAAGAAGATTGGAGCAATATTGCCACCAAGACAAACGCCACCAAAGCGCTTGTTTGGTACGAATGGGATATCTTGACCAGTCCACCAGAGAACAGAGTTGGTAGCAGATTTACGTGATGAGCCTGTGCCAACAACATCACCAACGTAGGCAATTTGATTGCCTTTTTTCTGGAGAGCAGCGATTTGCTTCATTGGGCCACGAATACCAGATTCATCTGGTTCAATACCAGTACGTGGGTTCTTCAGCATGATCGTTGCATGCAATGGAATATCTGGACGACTCCACGCATCAGGGGCAGGGGACAGGTCATCTGTATTCGTCTCACCAGTCACCTTAAATACTGTGAGCTTCATGCTTTCTGGAACTGCAGGGCGGCTAGTAAACCAGTCTGCATCAGCCCAGCTTTTCATCACGGCCTTTGCATTTGCATTCCCTTTTTCAGCCAACTCAAGCACGTCATTGAAATAATCGAACATCAAAAGTGTTTTCTTGAGGGCTTCAGCAGCAACAGTGCCACATTCAGCATCAATTAATAACTCAACCAAGGGTTTAATGTTGTAGCCACCGAGCATAGTTCCCAATAATTCGGTAGCTTTTACGCGAGAAATCAGCGTTGACTTTTCTGTACCTTTTGCAATGGCATCTAGAAATTCTGCCTTTACCTTGGCGGCTTCATCAACGCCGGCAGGAACACGATTCGTAATAAGCTCTAAAAGTTCAGCCTCTTTGCCGGAAGGTGGGTTTTTTAATAACTTCACCAGTTCAGCAGTCTGATCCTTAGTTAATGGAAGGGCTGGGATACCAAGGGCTGCGCGTTCAGCAACATGGGCGTTGTAGGCTTCTAACATTGTGTTTCCTATGAGGTAAATGTGATCAATAGAAAGACTAAACAGGAATTCTCTCCCGAATCACGTCATTATAGTTGCAATTTTAAGTCTTATATAAGAGTTTAAACCCTAAAAAATCAGCCCTAGAAATGCAATCAGGGTACAAAAACAGGCTTTTTACGTCATATTAGAGGATTTGCTCGTCCTTTAGAGACCAAACCAACGCAACAACCCAGCCAATGAGGGACCACCCCAAAAAGAGATTTAGGGCAAAAATAGCGCCCGAATTAGCCCGTTTTCTATGAAAAGCAATCGCAAATGGCAGGAAATAAAAGAGGGATAAAACGGTAATAAGAATGGCAAATAGAAGGCGCATAGGGCTAGATTGAGGTCAAAAATAATGAGATTTAAGCAATATCCTCAATATATAAGCAAATTTGAAAGTTCCTTAAATATTATTACTATCGTTATAATTACTTTTTCCAACAGAGCTTAAGCGATGACCAAATACGTTTTTGTCACTGGTGGTGTGGTTTCTTCTTTAGGGAAAGGAATCGCAGCTGCCTCGCTTGCCGCGATTCTTGAATCCCGCGGCCTGAAAGTCACCCTCCTAAAATTAGACCCTTATATCAACGTTGACCCGGGCACCATGAGCCCACTTCAGCACGGTGAAGTTTTCGTGACTGAGGATGGAGCTGAAACAGATTTGGATTTAGGTCACTATGAGCGCTTCGTATCAGCGAAGATGCGCAAAAGCAATAACTTCACTACCGGCCAGATTTATGAATCAGTGATTAGCAAAGAGCGTCGTGGCGAATATTTAGGTAAAACCGTTCAAGTTATTCCCCATATTACAAATGAAATTCAAGCATTTGTAGAACGGGGCGCTAAGGCAAGTCACGATGGCAAAGCGGATATCGCCATTTGTGAGATCGGTGGAACCGTTGGCGATATCGAGTCGCTGCCATTTCTAGAGGCCGCAAGGCAGATGAGCTTGCGCCTGCCGCTGCATAGCTGCGCCTTTGTCCATTTAACCTTGGTGCCTTATATTCACAGTGCTGGTGAGTTAAAAACAAAGCCTACCCAACACTCTGTGCAGAAGTTGCGTGAAATTGGCATCATGCCAACAGTATTATTATGTCGCGCTGATCGTCCAATTCCAGAAGATGAGCGCGCAAAGATTTCCTTATTCTCCAATGTCCGTGAAGAAGCAGTGATCTCTGTATGGGATGTGGATACGATTTATAAGATTC
Source organism: uncultured beta proteobacterium (assembly GCA_903995005.1). Taxonomy (GTDB): domain Bacteria; phylum Pseudomonadota; class Gammaproteobacteria; order Burkholderiales; family Burkholderiaceae; genus Polynucleobacter. Next base: position 7,497 of record CAJEZV010000036.1, on the reverse strand, counting down.
CGGAAATGCTGCATTCTCAAGGCATGGATGATTTGATTTGCCGAGAGCTAGAGATCAACGCTAAGCCATCCGATCTTTCGGTATGGGCTAATTTAGTTTATGAAATGGCCAACCCTCAACACGAAGTTACTATTGGTATGGTTGGTAAGTATGTTGAGTTGACTGAGTCTTATAAGTCGCTGATTGAAGCGCTGCGTCATGCGGGTATTCACACGCATACCAAGGTGAATATCAACTACATTGATTCAGAAATCATTGAGAAAGATGGTATTGATTGTTTGAGAAAGTTAGATGCTATTTTGGTCCCAGGCGGCTTTGGAAAACGCGGAACTGAAGGTAAGATTTCTGCGATCCGTTACGCTCGCGAAAACGGTATTCCATACTTAGGAATCTGTCTTGGCATGCAGTTAGCGATTATTGAGTTTGCACGCCACGTAGCTAACATTTCAAAAGCAAACAGTACTGAGTTTGATCCTCAGTCTGAAAATCCAGTTGTGGCCCTGATTACCGAGTGGATGGATAGAGAAGGGCGTGTTGAAAAACGTAGCAATGATTCTGACCTTGGCGGCACAATGCGCCTTGGCTCACAGCGTTGCCCAGTAAAGGCGGGTACTTTAGCCTATCGAATTTATGGTGCAGAAGTTAATGAGCGCCATCGCCATCGCTATGAAGTAAACAATACCTACGTTCCAAAACTTGAAGAATCTGGCTTAATTATTTCTGCCAGAACACCCAATGAGTCTTTGCCGGAGATGATGGAGTTGCCTGACTCAATGCACCCTTGGTTCTTTGGCGCTCAGTTCCACCCAGAATTTACCTCTACACCGCGTGATGGTCACCCCTTGTTCTCTGCGTTTATCAGTGCGGCTCTGGTGCATCAGAATGCTGCATTAAAACAAGTTGCTTAAGGGGGTACTATGAGCACATTCAAGCTATGCGGTTTCGATGTAGGTCTAGACAAGCGTTTTTTCTTAATCGCAGGAACTTGCGTGATTGAATCTGAGCAGTCTGCTATTGATGTTGCAAGTCAGTTAAAAGAAATTACCAGCGCATTACAAATACCGTTTATCTACAAATCTTCATTTGATAAAGCCAACCGCTCATCTGGAAATTCATTTCGTGGTTTAGGAATGGATAAGGGGCTGGAAATACTGGCTAAGGTTAAAAAGGAAGTGGGTGTCCCAATTTTGACTGATGTGCATGACATCAGCGAAATCGAGGCCGTATCCAAAGTAGTTGATGTGATTCAAACGCCAGCCTTCTTATGCAGACAAACTGATTTCATCCGTGCATGTGCTCAAAGCGGTAAGCCTGTAAATTTCAAGAAGGGTCAGTTCTTATCGCCACATGAGATGCTTAATGTCATTGAAAAGGCACGAGTAGCAGCTAAGGAAGTCAATCTTCCAGATCAATTTATGGTTTGTGAGCGTGGCGCTTCATTTGGCTATAACAACCTAGTTTCTGATATGCGTAGTCTAGCAATCTTGCGTGAAGCACATGTACCAGTTGTTTTTGATGCTACGCATTCTGTTCAATTACCTGGTGGCCAAGGTACTGCGAGTGGCGGCCAGAGAGAGTTTGTACCAGTTCTGGCTCGTGCAGCAGTCGCAGTTGGTATTAGCGGCCTGTTTATGGAAACCCATCCGGACCCATCTAAAGCCTTATCTGACGGTCCTAATGCGGTTCCCTTGCATCGCATGAAGGAGTTGCTGGAATCACTAGTAGCGATTGATTCAGTAGTTAAATCTAGCGGCCCATTTTTAGAGAATAGCTTTAAATAAATTGCAGCAGATTTATTAATCCCAATTTCATATTGTTTTAAGGAGAAGGTGCATGAGCGCCATTGTTGACATCATCGGTAGAGAAGTATTGGATTCACGCGGTAACCCAACGGTAGAGTGCGATGTATTACTCGAATCCGGTGTAATGGGTCGCGCAGCGGTTCCATCTGGCGCCTCCACAGGTTCACGTGAGGCGATCGAATTGCGCGATGGCGATAAGTCTCGTTACTTAGGTAAGGGCGTCCTTAATGCGGTACAAAATATTAATGTTGAGATTGCAGAAACCGTACTTGGTTTGGATGCGTCTGAACAAGCTTTCTTGGACCGCACCCTCATTGAACTCGATGGCACACACAATAAGGCACGCTTGGGTGCAAATGCGACTCTAGCGGTTTCGATGGCGGTTGCTAGAGCAGCTGCTGAGGAAGCTGGTTTACCTTTGTATCGTTATTTTGGCGGCTCAGGCGGAATGCAATTGCCGGTACCGATGATGAATATTGTGAATGGCGGTGCGCATGCCAACAATAGTTTAGATATTCAAGAGTTTATGGTCATGCCAGTTGGCGCTGAAAACTTCCGAGATGCTTTGCGTTGTGGCGCTGAAATTTTCCATGAACTCAAGAAGATCCTTGGCGCTCAAGGAATGCCAACGACTGTAGGGGATGAGGGCGGCTTTGCTCCAAACTTTAAGAGCAATCATGAGTGCTTGCAAACCATTATGAAGGCGATTGAAGGTGCCGGCTACCAAGCTGGTGAAGATGTTCTCTTGGCGCTGGATTGCGCAGCTAGTGAATTCTACAAAGATGGCAAATACCATCTCTCCGGAGAAGGTTTGCAACTGACCTCTAGCGAGTTCTCTGATTACCTTGGTAACTTAGCTGATCAATTCCCAATCGTTTCCATTGAAGATGGCATGCATGAGAGTGATTGGGATGGCTGGGCTGACATTACGAAGAAGCTTGGCAAGAAGATCCAACTTGTTGGAGATGATCTATTTGTTACTAATACTCGCATCCTTAAAGAAGGAATTGAAAAAGGGATTGCTAACTCTATTTTGATCAAAATTAATCAGATCGGCACCTTATCAGAAACATTTGCAGCAATTGAGATGGCAAAGCGTGCTAACTACACTGCAGTGATTTCTCATCGTTCTGGTGAAACCGAAGACAGCACAATTGCCGACATTGCAGTTGGTACTAACGCAGGCCAGATCAAGACTGGCTCTTTATCCCGCTCTGATCGTATTGCTAAATACAACCAACTCTTGCGTATTGAGGAAGACTTGGGTGACGTAGCTACATACCCAGGTAAGTCTGTTTTCTATAACTTAAAACGCGAAGCTTAAAAAAGATTTATTTCTTATGCGGATAGTCATCTACTCGATGCTGGTTTTGCTTATAGCAATCCAGTACCCACTTTGGTTGGGTAAGGGTGGATGGCTCAAAGTGTATGAGATGGAAAAGCAGGTAGAACTACAGGAAGCTAAAAATAGCCTCTTGGCCCTTCGCAACGCAAAATTAGCTGGCGATGTTAAAGACTTGAAAGATGGAACGCGCGCCATTGAAGAGAGGGCTAGAGCAGAACACGGCTTAATCAAAGAGGGCGAGTTCTTTGTGCAAATCTTGCCAGTAGATAAATCTGCTGCACCTACTGAAATAAAACAGTAATTTTTAGTGTCCGCTAGAAGGCGGCCGAGTAGCATCACTCAGTGAATCAGTCTTAAAGACCTGTAAACAATCTACGGCATCAAAGCGATATGGTTTTGCGCAAAATTCGCAAACAGTTTCAACCGCACCTTGTTCATCCAGTATTCCTTGTACCTCTTCTTCGCCAAGCATTCTTAGGACATCAGCAACTTTTTTGCGTGAGCAACGGCAAGAGAAGCGAATCTGACGAGGTGGAAAACTGCGTACCCCGTTTTCGCTAGATTCCTCTAAAAATAGTCGTCTTAAGATCGTTTCAGGCGTGAGAGTGAGGAGCTCTTCGTCAGTAATAGTCTCGCCTAAAGTCTGGATACGTGTCCAACCTTCAGCAGCGGTCTGTGGATCAAGGTGAGCGTGCCCGCCGGAATCTGGCATGCGCTGCAACAGCAGTCCGCCAATATGTGAATCATTTGAAGTTAACCAAATCCTGGTTTCTAACTGCTCAGAATTTTGCATATACAGTCCAATCGCCTCTGCAGCGCTTGATACAGGCTTCATCACGTTGCCACGCTCTTCTTGGAGGGCAACTATGCCTTGGTATGGAGGCTGGCCTGGTTCGCGCTCTGATGGATCTAAGGTGATGACGAGCCTTCCAGAGTTGCTAGCATCTAAGAGCTCAACTAAGCTGGCATTGGGTTTAATTTCTGAGGGGTCTACGGACAGCTTGACGGTGGCTCGCATCGATAAATCAGACTTGCATTCAACAACCAGCAGTTGAATTGGTCCTTTACTTTGAGCTTGAATAATCAATGTTCCATCAAACTTCAGGCTAGCGCTAAGGAGGGTGGCTGCGCCAACAAAATCCCCCAGGATACGGCGCACCACTGGCGGATCGTCGCGACGCTCTAAAACAGCCTGCCAAGCCGTGCTGATTGAGACAATCTCCCCGCGAACCGGGGCTCCATCACAGACAAATACTAGTAATTCATTCATAGGGCAAAGTATCCACGTTTTTCAATTTTGCCGCCAATTTGCCTGACCTGAGATAATGTGATTTATGCATATTCGTACACGTTTCGCCCCCAGTCCCACGGGCTTTATTCACTTGGGCAATCTCCGTAGCGCTCTCTACCCCTGGGCGTTTGCACGTCACAATAAAGGTGACTTCATTCTTCGTATTGAAGATACCGATGTAGAGCGCTCTACTCAAGAAGCTGTGGACGTGATTATTGAAGGTATGTCTTGGCTTGGACTTGATTTAGATGAAGGTCCAATCTACCAGATGCAGCGCATTGATCGCTATCGCGAAGTCGTCAAGCAGATGATGGATAGCGGTCTTGCCTATCCTTGCTATATGAGTGAGGAAGAATTGAATGCGCTTCGCGACCAGCAAATGACCAATAAAGAAAAGCCACGTTATAACGGTTTATGGAGACCTGAGCCTGGCAAAACCTTGCCGCCGATTCCTGAAGGTGTTCAACCAGTGATCCGTTTTAAAAATCCCATTGGTGGATCGGTTATCTGGGAGGACGCAGTAAAAGGCAAGATTGAAATTAGCAATGATGAGCTAGATGATCTCGTAATTGCTCGCCCAGATGGCACACCAACGTATAACTTTTGCGTTGTGGTCGATGACTTAGATATGAAAATCACCCATGTGATCCGTGGCGATGATCACGTCAACAACACTCCTCGTCAAATTAATATCATGAAGGCCCTAGGTGGAACGCCTCCTGTATACGCACATTTACCGACCGTTCTCAATGATGCCGGCGATAAGATGAGTAAACGTAATGGCGCAATGAGTGTCCGGGACTACCAAAAAGCAGGTTATTTACCTGAGGCTATTCTGAATTACTTGGCTCGCTTGGGCTGGTCTCATGGTGATGCAGAGGTGTTTACAAAAGAACAGTTTGTAGATTGGTTTGATTTGGCAAGTCTTGGCCGTTCACCAGCGCAACACAATCCAGAGAAATTACTTTGGTTAAACCACCAATATATTCAGAATGCAGATCCAGCAAAATTAGCGGAGGCTACCAAACCTTTTGCACATCAATTGGGTATCGATACAGAAAATGGGCCAAGTTTTGTTGAAGTTGTTGGACTCTTAAAAGATCGTGCGAATACATTAATTGAAATTGCAGAAGGAGCTAAGCTCTTTTACTTGCCAGCACCATCGCATTCTGCTGAGCAGATTGCTGCCAACGTTCCAGAATCTATTATTCCCGCGCTAAGGGATCTAATTCTTGCCATTCAAAATGCAACCGCTACAAAAGAGGCTTACGCCGCAGCATTTAAAGAAGTGCTAGCCAAGCATGGGCTCAAAATGCCGGCCTTGGCAATGCCTGTTCGCTACGCATTATTTGCTTCCACCCAGACTCCAGCGATCGATTCAGTATTGATGGTATTGGGCCGGGACGAGGCGCTGAAAAGGCTCTCAAAGGTAGTCCACTAGCCAATTTGCTCACTTGTACAAAAATAGGCTAAAATCTTGGATTGTTTTGAGTGTCTTGCGGTTTTATTGTGGGATTTCGGGGGTATAGCTCAGCTGGGAGAGCGCTTGCATGGCATGCAAGAGGTCAGCGGTTCGATCCCGCTTATCTCCACCAAGCATTCAAAATCGTTGTAATTTGCAGTAGTCCAGGTCCCCATCGTCTAGAGGCCTAGGACATCACCCTTTCACGGTGAGTACGGGGGTTCGAATCCCCCTGGGGACGCCAAATATTTTGGTTGTAGTTGTTTGAAGTTTTGTTTGTTGTAATTTGGAGCGGTAGTTCAGTTGGTTAGAATATCTGCCTGTCACGCAGAGGGTCGCGGGTTCGAGTCCCGTCCGTTCCGCCAAATTGTCAAGTAAAAAGGGGCTTAATTGCCCCTTTTTCCAATTATTCCCACAGATGTTCCCTTGTTAGAGCTAAAGAACCATTCATTTTTTTATAGATAATTAACCCATATGAAGGAAGTCAGCCTGACTATAAAAAATACACTTTTGCCTTATAGGCCAGATATAGATGGTCTAAGAGCAGTTGCAGTTATTTGTGTGGTTATTTTTCATTATTTCCCATCTAGCCTAAGGGGTGGGTTTATTGGTGTTGATATATTTTTTGTCATTTCAGGCTATCTTATTACTGGGATTATTTCTGCTGCGTTGCAGAGCAATTCTTTTAGTTTTATCGATTTTTACAGAAGACGAATCTTAAGAATATTTCCTGCTTTAGCGGCCTTATTGGGATTTTCTTTGATATTTGGGTGGTTTCTATTTCTACCTGATGAATATTCCCGACTTGGACGTGATATTGCAGGAGGCGCTAGTTTTATTGCCAACTACCTCTTTTGGCGCGATAGTGGCTACTTTGAAACTACCTCAAATTTGAAGCCTCTATTAAACCTGTGGTCCTTGGGGATTGAGGAGCAGTTTTATATTTTATGGCCGTTCATACTCTGGGTTGTTTATAAATTTAAGATTAATATCGGCATCTTGATTGCCGTCCTTTGGTGCTTCTCCTTTTACCTAAATGTAGTCCCGTATCGCAACGAAATCCTCGCTGATTTCTACTCTCCACAAACTCGATTTTGGGAGTTGCTGTCTGGCGGTGCTCTAGTTATTGTTATGAATAATAAGAGTTGCTTTTTTAAGCTCAAAACTTTTCTTGGTAATGGCAAATACGAAGACCTAATCTCTATTTTGGGTGTGATTTTTATCCTTTGCGGATTATTTTTTATTGATAAATCAGTCATATTTCCTGGATATTGGGCCCTTCTCCCTGTTTGCGGTGCCGTCCTCATAATAAGTACTGGTCCAACTTCTATTTTTAATAAATGCGTTTTATCAAGTAAATTACTTGTTTTGGTGGGATTGATTAGCTATCCGCTTTATTTATGGCACTGGTTCTTTTTGGTACTTTTGCGGCTATGTAGTGGTAATTCCACCATTGGAGTCCAGGATATTGAACCTAGTTTATGGTTGCGATTTTTTTTCTTGGGAGCATCTATATTATTTTCTTGGATGACTTATTACTATATCGAGTTACCAGCAAAAGCTCCAAAAAACCGAGGCTTTAAATCCATTTTTTATT
>CAJEZV010000035.1 GCA_903995005.1 uncultured beta proteobacterium | reverse complement strand
GCGCACAAGGATATCGCAATCTTTTAATCAGTTTATTGACATAAATGACATGTCAGATCTAGAAGCTACCAAACTTGCGAGAGAATTGGAAATAGATATCGCAGTTGATTTGGGAGGATTCACTCAATTCAATCGTACTGGTATTTTTGCCTTACGTGCCGCCCCAATTCAAATTAGCTACATCGGATACTTGGGAACAATGGGCACCCAATATATGGATTATATTTTGGCAGACAAAACGATTATTCCAGAGGAATCGAAGAGGTTTTACTCAGAAAAGATTATCCATCTACCTAGCTATCAAGTAAACGACTCTCATAGAAAAATAGCAGATAAAGTTTTTACGCGTGAAGAGTTGGGCATCCCCCAGAATGGATTTGTATTCGCTTGCTTTAATAGTAACTATAAAATATTACCTGCAATGTTCGAAAGCTGGATGCGCATATTACAAGCAATCGAAGGAAGTGTTCTATTTTTATACTCTGGAAATGAATGGGCTCAAGCCAATTTAATTAGGGAGGCTGAAAAAAAGGGTATCGACAGTCAAAGAGTGATCTTTGGAAAGCAATTGCCTACCGATGAATATCTTGCGCGTTATCAAGTCTGTGATTTATTTTTAGATACCTCACCATACAATGCAGGTACAACTGCTAGCGATGCTTTATGGGCTGGATTGCCTGTACTTACTCTCATGGGGAATTCTTTTGCTAGCCGCATGGCTGCCAGTCTTCTAAAGGCTATTGATTTGCCAGAACTCATTACTACAAATCAGTCTGCTTATGAAGATAGGGCGATTGAACTAGCCAATAACCCCCAACAACTTGCAGAAATTAAGCAGAAATTAGCCAGAAATCGGGATTCCACTCCACTCTTTGATACGCCACTTTTTACAAAAAATCTTGAGTCAGCTTACACAACAATTTATCAGCGCTATCAAGCAGATTTAACGCCAGACGATATCACTATTAACTAGTAAGTGTTTTAGGACTTTTCTGGACTAAAAATTGGTACATTGAGGTAAATGTTTGGGGGTTTTCTTGTTCATATATATGCCAGTTTTTTAAATTTGAAGCAGAGGGGTCGTCCGGAAAGCGAATCTTATAAGACTCGAGAACTCCCCTTTCAATATCAAACCCCAAGAATTTCAACTGATGCGCATCCAAAAATTGAGCAATGATATCCAGTTGTAATCGATGCTCCTGAACATGAAAAATTAAGTCTCGACAGGCGCTAGTGCTATAAAAATCAACGCCACCTATTGCATAGTCTAAGGCCATCGAATGCCTCATACCAAGCAAATGATGACGATAATTTCGGATATCTTGTAAAGAAGATCCAATACCATGATGACCTATCAAATCTCTCACCCTAACAATATCTTGTCTAGCGAGCTCACTATAAAAACCAAGCCTCATTAACCCGTTGGGCCTAAGCATGGAAACCAAGGCCTCCCATCCCTTAAAAGGTTTATCCATATGATGCAATACGCCAACCGACTCAATAACATCAAAGGTTCTTCCGGTACCAACTAATTTCAAGAGGTCGGCCTGCATATATTCAATAGAATGAATACCCATTTCTAATGTTTTTCTCTTGGCGTATGCGAGGCTAGATTTACTTAAATCTACCGCAAGTATCCTTGCTCCTCTAATCAGTTGTGCACACCCTATAGAGTGTTGACCTGTACCGCAACCTGCAATTAGCACCTGAAGATTTCTATCATCTGCTTGTGGTGAATATCCTGATAAGGGATACTTTTTTGCAATAAAAGAATTTAGGTATTTACTGCTAGGAATTTTAGGTAAACGCACCCATCTAGGGTATGGATTCTCTTCATACTGCTTCTGAACAAGCAATGAAACATTGTTATCCACGTCTGTTAAAGATGGAATAAATTGCCTTGAGTTCAATTCCTCAAGTGGCTCTTGAATCTGTTGCCTTATGACAGCCTTCACCTCGTCAGAGTATGATTTATTGAGTAGCTCATGGGAATAGTTGAGCGAATATAAAGGGAAATAACAAGCAACGGCCAGGACCCAAGCCAGTGGAAACTCCTCATGATCTTCAAGCGCTTTGATAAGGCGATCACGAAGAGATATTGCTAAATCAATTTCATGTGGAGTCTGGTAATAAACATATTCGTTAATAAAACATTGCTGAGCAAGAGCGCAATAAAAAGATTGTCCATTATTAATATTGGCTTGTTCACCAGAGATAGAATTAGCAATTTTTAGAAATTTGTATCTTAGGGCAGTGAAATATTTTTCTAACTCTATGTCAGCAATTGGCCCAGACGTTAAAACTGCATGAAGCAAAGGAAAGGATGTAGAGTCATTTTTTGGAGGAGCATACTCCAAACCACTGATATCTAATCCCTCTGTAATGTGACCCTCAAAGCCATGCAGTATTTTCTCAATCTCCGGCTCTGACTTTAGTAATTGACATGCAAAATACCCCATATCAGAGGGCCTACCCCAAGGCTCAATGAGGGCGGTCGTAACCATGCTCGATAACAATGAATCCCAAAAATTGACACTGATATTCTTAAGTGATTCCACAAAGAGAGACTTAGCATCCATCGTGGACTGCAATTCTATTGCATAAACCGCCTCCTGAAGAGCGGACATAGAGTCCCCCAAACCTAACAGAGTAATGCCCAAGTTGTAGTGAGCTTCGTAATAGTTAGCTCTGTGCGTTATTGCACTTCTATAACTATCTTTAGCCTCAAGAAATCTTGAGGCTTCTTGTAATAAAACGCCAAGATTGTAGTGAGCCTCTGAAAATTCCGGCTTTAATGAAATTGCTTTTTTATAGCAGCTCTCTGCATCCTCAAATCTTCCTAGATTTTGCAGAGCAATGCCTAAATTGCTATGAGCCTCTACATAATCCGGCTTAAGTGAAATTGCATTTCTATAACAAGCTTCAGCATCCTGGTAGCGCCCTAGCTGCCTAAGCACATTACCTAAATTATTATAGGATTGCTGATAAGCTGCATTCAAAGAGATTGCGTTTCTATAGCTAGATTCAGCATCTTCCAGCCTGCCTTGCTCTTGCAGTAGAACGCCTAAATTGTGATAGGCCTCCACAAAATCAGGCTGCAAAAGAATGGAGCTTCTATAGCCAGCCTCTGCATCATCTAGCCGTCCAAGCTCTTTCAAAATATTACTAAGATTGTAAAGAGCTACTGCATCTTCTGGGTTTAATCTAGAAGCTGTTTCATTAGCAAGCAATGCACCCTGAATATCCCCCTTGAGTCTAAGGATCGCACCCAATACCTTCCAAGCGAATTGATTACTCGGGTAACGCTCTGTGATTGATATTGCAAGACTATAAGCATTGTCATACCGCGCATTTTGATAATGCTCCAACAGCTCCACTAAATCTGACTGAGATGGGGTATGCGTATTCATTAGAAAGAGAAATTTTTTAAGTAAATATTATTATCTACCAAGAGTAAGCAATCCTAAGGAACAAATCCTATGTTTTCTGCTGGATATAACTCTTGTGACTTTTACGCTTTTTGAAGCGCTATTTAGTTGTCAGCCGCCACAAAGAAGTAATTTCAGCGGAGCGAGCAAAATACAGGGAATCTTCTCTATCAAACACCTTATGATGCCTAGGCTTAGTATCCAGACGTCCCAAGACTTTAAGTCCAGCTTGCTCAATTAACCCAAGTAAATCTATTCTGGTTCGCAAGCCTAAGTGCTCAGCAAGATCAGAAAGTATTAACCAAGCCTCGCCATCGGGTAAAAGATGATCATTCAATCCATTCAAAAAGCCCTTTAACATTTGGCTATCAGGATCATATATAGCATGCTCTAAAGACGAGCTAGGTTTTGCTGGTAACCATGGTGGATTACAAACAATCAGCGCTGCTTTTCCTTTGGGGAATAAATTAGTCTTATGAATTTCTATCTGCGTGGATAAACCGAGACGCATAATATTTTCTTTGGCGCAAGCAATAGCACGATCATCTTGATCGGTTGCAAAAATCTGTTTAATTTCGCGGATTGCTAAGACGACCGACAGTACGCCAGTACCAACGCCAATATCAAAAGCAATTGATTTTTTTTGAATTGCACTCGGTAGTGGCGCCTTGAGAACTAATTCGATATATTCCCCGCGAATCGGCGAGAATACGCCGTAATGTGGATGAATGCTGATCTCTTCATCATCCCTAGATAAAATTGGAACACCTTTCTTCCGCCACTCATGAGCACTAATAACTCCCAGCAATTCACGCAGGGATATGACATAAGGTTCAGCCTGCTCTCCATATACCTCAAAGCAGGCCTGCACAACATTCGGAGCTCGCCGCAATGGAATGCTGTGATCGGCATTGATTGGAATTAAAACCATTCCCAGAATACGTGCCCTTTGTGATTGCGTTAAGCGATGCAGGTTAAAAATATCCAGGGGGCTTTTCGTTTTCTCTTTTGCAACTCTATCGGCTCTGGTTGATTTTTTAGAGGGCTTATCAACCCTTCTTAGCAAAGCTTGTAACAGCTGCCTGGCATTCTGAAAATCGCCCTTATAAAGCATTGCTTTCCCCTCGCATGCCAAACGATAGGCAATATCAGCAGTTAGGGTGTCATCGACAATCTGAATTTTTTTATGTGGCGCTATCCCATTCTCTGAATGCCACAGAGCAGAGCGAATCTCTCCGCCCTCATCCCATTGAATCATGTGTTTGGCTTGGCTCAATTAGGCCGGAGGATGGTCTTCTGGGTTTACATCCAAGGCAATCAAGAAGCGGGAAACCATATTGTAAGCAGCAACTACCGTTACCAACTCCACTGTATCCGTGCTACCCAATTCTTCTTGCAAGCGCCTCATTAATTCTGAATCAACTTTGATATTACGAGTCATTTGAAAGGTTAAATCAGCGGCATCGTTTTCAACTTGGGTGAAGAGATCTCTTGGGAAGCTAGCCTGCCCAATTAATCGCAGTCCTTGCACCTGCTCTTCAGTACCGCCAGCTTTCTTAAAAGGAGGGGCATGATGAAAAAACTCATACTCAGCGCCATTCAGAACTGCTACGCCACACATTGCGAGCTCGCGTAGCTTGGGATCTAAAGAAAGATTGTTCCGAATTTCGCCAATGAAATGATTCCAACCCTCTGCGATTGGAACACTGTGGAGAAGCATTCTGTCTAAATTAATAAACTGGCCGCCACGTCTTTTGCGAATAGCAGAAACTAGCTCAGCTGGCTCTGCTAAATCCATTGGTTGATAAGGAATTAAACGTTCAGACATATCTTCTTTCTACTGAGCAGTTTCTTTAATGTTGTTCTCAATCACGAACTTGCCCCAAATACCAATTTGTTTGCCAATAAATTCACGGGCAGTTTCAGAGCTACCGCCAATAATCTCGATCCCCTGAGATTTAAATTTCTCAGCAACTGCCGGAGTTTTCAGGGCTTTATTTAAAGCTTTATTCATCGCATCCACAATTGCAGGTGGAGTTTTTCCTGGCGCTAACACTGCCCACCATGCTGGCGCATTAAAACCCGGGAAGCCACTTTCAGAAACCGTAGGCACATTCGGCAAAGCGGCGGTTCGCTTAGCCGTAGTAATCACCAAAGGAATCACGCCGCCACTGTCTACATGGGGCTTGACCAAAAACTCTGAACCAACCGCTAACTGCACTTGTCCACCTAAAGCATCCTGCATTAATGGGCCACCGCCACGATAAGGAATGTGGTTCCAATCAAAGCCTGCCTGCTTGGCAAGACGGGCCATTGATAAGTGCCCCAAGCTGCCAATACCAATAGAGCCGTAACTAAATGGTTTGCCCGCCTTAGACATGTCTGTGAGCTGTTTGAAACTGGTGATACCTGAATTTTTACTTGCAACCAAAACCATTGGTGAAGTGCCTATCAAAATTACAGGCGCGATATCTTTAATCGTATCGTAGGGAAGTTTATCTTTAAGACTGGGATTAACACCATGCGTATCAAACACCACAGCAAAGTTGTAACCATCTGCATCAGCCCTAGTCAATGCTGCAGTACCAATCACACCAGATGCACCACCAATGTTTTCCACAATGACGTTTTGCTTTAACTCGGATTGCAAGGCTGGAGCCAGCACACGAGCAACTTGGTCAACCGATCCACCGGGTGGAAATACTGCAATTATCCGAATAGGTTTTTGGGTAGGCCAAGCACCGACTCCAGCTGTCTGGGCAAGTGCCATGCTGGCCGCCCCAAAGGTAAATAAGCCTAGAAATACGACTCTTTTGGCCATTTTGGGTAGATGCAGCATGGGTTGCCTCCTTTGAATAAGACCTCAAGATTACCACCCCCAAGGTCTATTTGCTCGATAATGTCGGGGTAGCTTGAAGAAAGAAGAAATGAAGTCGATTCTGAATATTGCCGCATATCTATTTGTCAGCCTTGATGGCCTGCCAGACCTGCGCACCAAAATGCTGAAAGAATGCGACAGCCGCGGGCTGAAAGGTACCATTTTGCTCACAGGCGAAGGTATCAATATGTTTCTAGCTGGCAAAGAAAGTGAGTTGCGTGGCTTTTTGGATTGGTTACGTGAAGACTCTCGCTTTCAACCGCTCCAAGCAAAAGAAAGTTGGTCAGACGAGCAACCGTTTAAAAAGATGCTAATCAAACTGAAGAATGAAATTATTCGCATGAACCACCCTGCCATTCGTCCTGAAGAAGGTCGTGCCAAGTTTATTAACCCAAAGAAATTAAAAGAATGGCTTGATCGCGGTACAGATGATCTGGGGCGCCCCGTAGTAATGATAGATACTCGTAATGCATTCGAAGTTGACTACGGTACGTTTGAAAATGCACTGCACTTTAATATTGAAAAGTTCACAGAATTTCCGCAGGCTATTAAAGCTCACAAAGATGAACTTGCAGATAAAACCTTGGTGAGTTTTTGTACTGGTGGTATTCGTTGTGAAAAATCAGGTCTTTATATGCGTGAGATTGGAATGCAACATAGCTACCAACTCGAAGGTGGCATTCTGAAATATTTTGAGGAAGTTGGCTCCGCACACTACACAGGCACTTGTTTTGTCTTTGATGAACGCGAAGCCCTTGAACCTAATCTTGACTCCATCCCTGTCGAGAGTTCGATTAGGAAAAAGCTGAAAGTAGGCTAAATAACCTAATTTGACTTAGCAACCAAAGTCATATGCTCTACATGGGGTGGCTTTGCGAAGTATGGGCCAACAATGGCACGCCAATCAGCGAAGGCCGCAGAGCCCCGGAAATCGACCGTATGATTCTCTAGAGTGTCCCAGTAAATCAGCAATAAATAGCGAGATGGGGATTCCATGCTGTGATTTACCTTATATCCACAAAACCCTTTTGCCTTAGAGATCACAGTCTCAACCCCACGCACAATGGCCCCCTCGAATTCTTTCTGCTTAGACGGGTCAACTTCAATATCGCAATGCTCCAAAATCATAGGATTTCCTTCGTCAAAATAGATTACTCATCAATAGTAAACTTGATACTAGAATTATATTCATTTACAACAATCGTTCAGACCTTAGAAATATCTCAAGCTATTAATCGGCCAATGCCGATTTTTTATCCATACTAAACACTCTTTTTCACCCAGGACCAATTCTTCAGAAGGTATTTCTATGGCTTCATTACCAAACATTGTCATCCTAGGAGATTATGAGCGCGCCCTGCGTCGTTTTTCAAGCTGGGATAAGTTGGATCAAAAAGCAAAGTTGACCATTCATCACAAGCCTTTGCGTGATGAGGCTTTATATGAAGCCGTTAAAGATGCTGATGCAATTGCGATTGTGCGTGATCGCTCACCATTTAATGAAGTCATGATTGCGCGCCTACCAAAGCTTAAATTTTTGATGTTTACTGGGGAGCGTAATGGCACGCTTGATGCAGCTGCCTTAGTAGCTCGCAATATTCCAATGGCCTGCACACCAGGTGGCCCTTCTAAAGAAACTACCGCAGAACTTACTTGGGCTTTAATTTTGGGGGCCTCTAAACGCCTCATTGAACAAAACAAACTCATCGCTTCTGGCGGTTGGCGCGACTCACTCTCAGTTCTGCCGATGCTCTCTGGAGAGCGATTGGGTGTCATGGGACTTGGCGCAATTGGTAGTCGTGTAGCTCGCGTCGGTGCAGCCTTTGGTATGGAGGTGGTTACCTGGAGTCCACGCATGACCCCAGAGCGCGCTGCTGCCGAAAATGCTAAATCTGTTAGCCTGGAGGAGTTACTTAAAACCTCTAAGGTTGTTACCATGCACCTGGTAGCAGGACCCGGAACCAAGGGCTTGATTAGTGCGGCTCAATTGGATTTAATGCGACCAGACGCTATCTTAGTAAACACGTCACGCTCCGCACTCATTAATATGACAGATTTACAAAAGGCTCTTATTGCGGGCAAGCCTGGGCAAGCAGCTGTAGATGTATTTGATATTGAGCCATTACCTGAAAATGATCCTCTGCGCAATACACCGAACTTACTTGTGACACCGCACCTTGGTTTTATTGCTGAGCCTATTTTTGCCACCTTCTCTAAAGGCATTACTGAAACTTTAGAGGCATGGCTGGAACAAAAGCTGGTGCCTCATCCATTTAAGCCTCAGTAAATTTCGCACATTTTGAAAACACTCACGCCAAAACAACTTTTCATCAGCTTTAGCAAGATTGGAATGTCTGGCTTTGGGGGAGTCCTTCCCTGGGCGCGGCGTACTTTAGTAGAGCGCGACAAAGTTCTGACCTCTGAAGAATTTAGTGCGATTTTAGGAATTTGCCAAATTGTTCCAGGCCCAAACATCATGAATCTAGCTGTGTGCATAGGATCCAGATTTGCAGGAGCAAGAGGTGCATTAGCCGCAATTCTCGGCTTATCTTTGGGGCCCATTGCGATCGCATTATGTTTGGCACTGCTTTATGAGTACTATAGCTATCTCGAATCTGTTAAGGGACTACTGCGTGGTATCTCAGCGGTAGGGGTTGGCTTAATAGCCTCAACTGGCTTCAAGATGCTACGGGATGAATTTCGTTACCCAGCGATGTTTCTGGTTGTGATTCTCACCATCATTGCTGCCACAGTATTCCATCTTGGCTTAGGTTACGTTGTCCTGCTGGTTTCTCCGATTGCAATCTTCTTGGCGAGAAAAAAGGCTCAAGTTCTATGAGTATCTTGCTAAGCCTTTTCCTAAAATTATCAGCCTTTTCGCTGGTTGCCTTTGGCGGAGTAAATGCCTTATTACCGGTCTTGTTTAATCTAGCGGTCAATCAAGAGCATTGGATTGATGTCCAGACATTTTCTGACTACTTTGCAATAGCCCAAGCCGCACCAGGCCCTAACTTTATGACTGTCACCTTAATTGGCTGGCATATTTATGGTGTGATTGGCGCACTTCTAGCTACCGTCGCTATAGCCTGGCCATCATCAATTCTGATTTACTTCTTACAGCGCTTCATTATGGGAATGAAAAACCCATTAAGCAAAAAAACGATTCAATATGCCGCAGCAGCTCTTGCAATTGGCCTAGTTCTCTCTTCGGCATGGGAAATTTCTCTACAAATTAATCACAGCTTAGCTGCATACCTATTGACGATTGCCACAATCGCCATTACCTTCTTTACACGTTGGCATCCACTTTATCTGATTGCAATCGGTGGGGCACTGGGAGTTTTAGGATTTATTTAAACCTGAATTGGGATACAAGCATGCGATTCATTCAAAGACTTTTTATCTTTGCACTCAGTCTTATAGGCATCTATACCTCGACTGCTGTTGCGCAAAATAATTACCCAAATAAGCCCATTAATTTCATCGTGCCTTACGGTGCTGGTGGAAGTGCAGACTCCCGCAGTCGTCAGCTCGCACAAAAAATGAGTCTGCTGCTCAAACAGCCAATAGTGATTGATAACAAGCCTGGTGCGGGTGGCAATATTGGCACCGAGTTTATTGCTCGTGCAGCCCCAGATGGTTACACGATTGGTATGGGTAACTTTGCACCGATGGCAGTGAATAAAACACTATTTGGTAATTTACGTTACGACCCTGAAGTTGATTTGAGTCCAGTCATGCTGATTGAAAAAGGTCCACTTGTATTAGTAGTGAATCCCAACTCCCCATACAAAACCATTGGCGATATTGTGGCTGCAGCTAAAGCAAAGCCCGATACCCTCACCTTCTCGTCTGGCGGGATCGGTGGAAGCCACCAGCTTTCTGCAGAGCTCTTTGAGCTCAATGCCGGCATCAGCATGATTCATGTTCCATACAAAAGTGGTTCAGCTGCCTTAACAGATCTCATGGCTGGCAATGTTGACATCATGTTTGATCAAATGTATTCCGCTGTACCAAACATCAAAGGAGACAAGCTTCGTCCAATTGCGATTACAAGCAAAAAACGCTCGCCGCTGTTACCAAATATACCGAGCTTTGCAGAACTGGGATACCCCAAGGTTGAAGTTCTCAATTGGCAAGGACTCATTGTCCCCAAAGGAACGCCTAAAGCAATCATTGATAAGTTGAATATTGCTGCAAATGAAGCTCTGAAGGATCCAGGGATTCGGGAGATCATGCTCTCTCAAGGAAATGAGATTGGTGGCGGTAGTCCAGCAGAGTTTGCGACTCTGATTAAATCAGAGTCTGCAAAATGGAGTGCTGTTGTTAAGGCAGCCAACATCAAGCCAGAGTGAATCTACTCAATCTTTACTTGAGAGCTTGATAAGTCAGAATACCTAAGAAGGTTAAAACCAGCGAACCTACTAAATGAAGCAGCGCTGTTCCTAGTGCCCAGGTAATTTCTCCGCGCTGCATCAGAGTAACTACTTCAGCAGAAAAGCTCGAGAAGGTAGTTAAGCCACCCAGAAAGCCTGTAATCACAAACAGCCTCCATTCAGGAGAGAGGTTTGGATTGTTGCCGAAAAAGGCAATTGCAATTCCAATCAGATAGCCACCTACCAGATTAGATAACAGGGTTCCCAAAGGAACTGTGGATGTCGAACCTACAACCAGGAAATTAAATCCTGCTCTTAGTAAGGCGCCAAAGCCTGCGCCGAAGAAAATCGCGATGATAGAGAGCCACATAGTCGGTATTTATTGAATTGAAAAACCCAGCATACTGATGGAGCTCATCTCTATGCCGTCCGTATACACTTTGGCATGCTCACCCTCTGCTTGTAAAGCTAAAGTGTATAAAGCGGGCCAATAGTGCTCTGCGGTCGGAACCGACATATGAGCAGCCTCACCATACTTTTCCCAATTGATGAGAGACTCATGATGATTTGCTTGAATCTCTGAGATAAAAAAATCATTGAAGTCTTTAGACCACGGATAGGGCTCTGCATCCTCTTGCCAGTGCATAGTACGCAAGTTATGCACGACATTACCACTTGCCAGAATCAAAATGTTCTCATCACGCAAGGGACGAAGTTGCTTTGCTAATTCATAGTGCTCACGGGCTGACTTGGAACCATCTAGACTCAACTGCACTACCGGCACATCTGCATTTGGATACATATATTTAAGGATCGACCAGGCGCCGTGATCAATACCCCACTCATTCTCTTCCATAACAATTGGAACATCCAGCAACTCTTGAATGCGATCCGCTAGAGCGGGACTACCTGAAGCGGGATACTCAATCTCAAAGAGCTCTTGCGGAAAGCCGCCGAAGTCATGAATGGTTTTGGGTTTAAGCATTGCGGTAACCCAAACTCCACGGGTTACCCAATGCGCCGAGATCACTAAGATTGCGTCTGGGCGTTTTAGTGATTTACCGAGAGATGCCCATGCTGAAGTGTAGCGATTGGGCTCAATGGCATACATCGGACTGCCATGGCCAGCAAATACTGCAGGTTGGCGATGGCTAGTCATTAATACTGGTTAACCGAATACGTAACCAGTATGAGCAGCAACCAATGCAAACAAGATAGCCAAGCTAGTAGCTGCAGCCAACATCACAATTAAGGTAATGATCTTTTTGTTAACTTCTTCTTTAGATTCGTTGTGCCATTCGTTCATGCTAAATCCTCTGTAAATACATTAATTAGTGGTAATTATCCACTATCGTCCGCGGCCAGCCTTGCGCATCATGCCTTTTCCGCCTCCGAAGCCTGCCTGAGGCCTTCCGGCTGGGCCGGATGGGCCTTTGGGTACTGGTGGACGTGCTGGCGGCTTAGCAATTACAGGCTTTGCCGGGGTTTTTGGGTCGGGTTTCTTATCGTCAGTCACTTTTAGCTCCTATAGATATCATATTGCCATGATTACTGACTATTCTATCCAAGCCGTCGCCATCAATGCGATTCCCCTCATTTTTGCTATCACCATCCATGAAGCAGCCCATGGCTACGCTGCCCGTAAATTTGGAGACAACACGGCTTATATGATGGGTAGGGTCAGTCTAAATCCCGCTAAACATATAGATCCCGTAGGCACCATCCTCATTCCGCTAGTGCTTATATTGACAGGGTCGCCTTTTTTGGTGGGTTACGCTAAGCCAGTACCAGTAAATTTTGGGCGTTTGCGAAACCCCAGAATTGATTCAATTTGGGTCGCTTTAGCTGGGCCGGGGTCCAACTTTGTTCAAGCACTAATCTGGCTAATCTTTTTAATTGCGCTCGTTGGACTGGGAATTAATGAGAAGTTTCTAGTTTCGATGTCTCAAGCCGGGGTGACCTGGAATCTTGGCTTATTGGTGTTCAATTTATTCCCCTTGCCCCCCTTAGATGGCGGGCGCATTTTGTCGAGCCTTCTTCCAGCGCGTCAGTCAATTGCGCTAGGACGATTGGAGCCGTGGGGATTTTTCATTGTTCTGGCCCTAGTATTTACTGGAGTCATTGGGTCGTTATGGATGCAGCCTCTAATGAACTTCTTTGAATGGCTCATCCTATTCTTAACCACCCCCTTAAGAATGATCTTTTAATTTAGACAAAAATCGCTATTCTGAGATATTCTGATTCAAACAATCCTTATCTACCAGAGGGAAATAACCATGAAATTACAAAAGATTCTTTTAGCAACTGCTGCAACAGTTTTAGCAATCAGCGCTGGCTTTGCTTTTGCCCAATTCCAAAAACCTGAAGATGCTATTAAATATCGTCAGAGTGTATTTACTGTGATGGCCAACTCCTTTGGGAAAATTGGTGCAGTTGTGAAAGGTGAAGCACCTTACAACAAAGATGAAGTGGCTAAGAACGCTGCTGTCGTTGCAATGATGTCAACATTACCATGGCAAGCATTTGGTCTTGGTACAGAAGGCGGCAAAGCACAAGCGCTTGTGTGGTCTGATAACGCTAAATTCAAAGCGGCTTCAGAAAAGATGCAATTGGCTGTGGTTGATCTCAACAAGGCGGCCCAATCGGGTGACTTAGAAAGTATCAAGAAGGCTTTTGGCTCTGCAG
>CAJEZV010000034.1 GCA_903995005.1 uncultured beta proteobacterium | reverse complement strand
ATTATGAATAAAGAATAAGTGGAATGTGCGGAACAAAACCCCGCCAACGCCAAGCCAAAGCCACAGCAATCCTGTCTGTCTTATGAATCCGTCAGTATTTGTGAAGGTATTAAGAGCAACAAATTTTTGCAACCATATTGGGTTAGCCCAGACTAGCAGTGGGATTGCAGCCCATATCGACAGAAGAACTACCTTTCTGTTGAGGTTGTAGCCCACTTTAATTTGTTCTTTATACTCGTGCGTTGCTTTATTTACTTCATCGTAACCTTTTGGCTCGAAGAAGAAGTGACCACTTTGTCGTGTTGTCATGGCAACAAGCCATGCAAGCAATGATGCTGCAATAGGATCTATAAAAAGTAAAACATAAGCAGTCAAAAAGCTGATTGCACTAACTAAGTGTAATGACTGGTTGATTCGGCTATGGTGATAGTAGCGATGATCATCCCACCGTTGCTTTTTTAAGGTTTCTAGAAAATGAATCAATTTAGTTTCCAATACTTAGAGTGAACATCATGACAAAATAGTGACGCCTATGTAATATTTACAGTTTAAATATGACAGTAACAAGACAGTCAAGACTAAGACTGTCATAAAACTGTTATGAAATTAACGAATACTCGGTTGATGACTTGTGTAGATAAACATTTAGAAAATAATGCTCTTTTAGTCGAGCCCTTTAATATCTCCATCGTCACAGAAACCTACCCTCCAGAGGTGAATGGAGTTGCAAGCACATTAGCCCGCTTCATCCGAGGCTTACGGGATCTAGGCCACCACATCACGCTCATAAGACCGCGTCAAGGAAGGGGTGATAGCCCCGCAACCCAGACTCATTTTCAGGAAATATTGACTCAAGGAATTCCTATCCCTGGTTATAGCTCTTTAAAAATTGGTCTACCAAGGCGAGGGATGTTCCTCCAGGAATGGTCAGTAAATCGCCCTGATCTAGTTCATATCGTGACAGAGGGTCCTCTTGGCTGGTCAGCGCTAGAGGCTGCTAAGAAACTAGGCATTCCTATCTGCTCAGATTTTCGAACTAACTTTGATGCTTATTCATCTCATTACGGTTTGAGTTGGCTAAAAAGCCCTATACAAAAATATATGAAGTATTTTCACAACCGAACAAACTTCACTATGGTCCCGACCCAAGGGCTTAAAAATCAGCTTCACAATGCTGGTTTTGAGAGGCTGAGAGTGCTAGCCAGAGGGATTGATACTGACTTATTTAATCCTTCCAAGCGATCGAAAGCATTAAGAGAAAGCTGGGGCGTTAAGGGTGATGAAGAGGTAGTTGTCTACGTTGGTAGACTGGCTTCAGAGAAAAATTTGCTGGTGACTGTAAGTGCTTTTAAGGCGATGCTAGCCGTCAAGCCAAATCTGAAGATAGTATGGGTTGGCGATGGGCCACAAAAAAGTTTTTTAGAGCTTACATGCCCCAACAGTATTTTTGCAGGTATTCAGTCTGGAGAAAGTCTCGCTCAGTACTATGCTAGTGGCGATATATTTCTTTTCTCAAGCTTAAGTGAAACATTCGGGAATGTTACCTTAGAGGCAATGGCTAGTGGCTTAGTGGTATTGGCATATGACTACGCAGCTGCTGGTCAAGTTATTCAGAGTGGGGTAAACGGAATGTTGGCTGACTGCAACTATCCAAATAGCTTCGTTAATCAAAGCTTGGAATTGTTAAAGAAAGGCCCCGAGTTAGATGCTTTAAGAAAAAATGCTCGACAAACTACCTTGAATATTTCCTGGGAATCTGTCACAGCTAAATTAATTCAAAATTACATCGAGCTCTTGCACAGTCATCCTCTACAAGAAAAAAAGATGAATGCCCTTGCTTTAAGCGAAGCCTGCATTAAACAATGAATCGTGTTTTCTACGTCGTTGCTTCTTCACAATTTCTATCTTCCCTAGCAGATAACGCTTTACTAATTGCATCTATTGCTTTGTTGGTTCAAATGAGTGAGCCTAGTTGGTTTTCTCCGGCACTGAAAATCTTCTTTGTTATTCCTTATGTAATTTTTGCGCCTTTCGTTGGTGCATTCGCAGACTCAAGACCTAAGGGTCAGGTCATGCTGGTTTCTAACATCCTTAAAACAGGTGGTTGCATATTGATTGTTTTTGGCTTGCATCCATTATTGGGTTATGGAATCGTTGGAATTGGTGCGGCTCTTTACGCTCCCGCTAAATATGGAATTTTAGTTGAGCTACTTCCTTCGGATAAATTGGTGGCTGCCAACGGCTGGATGGAGGGTTTAATTATTGCCGCCATTATTTTTGGTACTTTACTGGGTGGATTTCTCATCAGCGATACCCTGAATCAATCACTGGTCAAATTCGCTCCTGAACTTTTGCAAATAGGTTCATATGGCCTTATCGAGATTGCCATCTGTTTTATTGCCTTTTTATATTTACTCGCAGCGCTTTTAAACTTACCGATATTTAATGTCGGCCTGACATTTAACAAGCTAAAGTTAGATTACCAATTCCTTTTAAAGGAGTTTGCAGTCTGTTTGACTACATTATCTAGAGACCATCTTGGAAAACTGTCTTTGATGGTAACTACTCTATTTTGGGGTGCAGGGGCGACACTGCAATTTATTATGCTCAAGTGGGCTCAATATGCTTTGCACATGAATCTCGCTGAGAGTGCTGCACTTCAAGCTGTTTCAGCAATTGGTGTGGCCGCTGGTGCAGTTTATGCTGCTTATACAGTGTCACTTAAAAGTTCTACCAAGGTTTTGCCCTATGGTGCCATGATGGGATTCGTAGTCTGTGGAATGGCGATCTATCATGATGGGCTTCTGCCTCCAACCGTGATCTTTAATCTATCTTCGATAGCATTTACTCTGAACCATCTACCCGCCTATATCTTACTCATGCTTTTAGGCTATTTATCTGGTTACTTTGTTGTTCCTATGAATGCCTTATTGCAATCTAGAGGCTATGCATTAATGTCTACCGGCCAGTCAATTGCTGCTCAAGGGTTTTGTGAAAATATTGCTGTTTTGTTGATGTTGTTGATTTACTCGGCACTCTTATGGTTTGATGTAAGCCTTCCACTGATCATTTTAGGCTTTGGTGGATCGGTTACTGTATTAACACTATTGATCATGTATCAATATTTTCGCTTAGGTAAACGAGCTGTAGATCCAATAGAAAATCAAATAGCCTAGACAATTTCACTATCGGGCAAGTAAGCTGCTCACATCACAACGGCAATATATAAAGTTTGAATCGATAGCGATAATTTTTTAGTCGCGTAATATTTGATTCAAGAATGCAAAAAGTATTATCTATAGTGTTCAATTTAAGTTATTCAATGAGTAACTAAGAAAAAGCATTGACGAATTGCTTTTATTTTAATCAAAAAATATCGTCAAATTGCCATCAAGCGGTCATAAATTAAAATAAGAATAAGAGCTTATTCCAAATTTGAGGGTGTTATGGGTATTTTTTTAGCAAGAATTTTATGTTTGCAGCTTTTGCTAATACCCCTTGCCTGCTTTGCTGCCAGCGATGGAGTGCCTTTTGATTTAAAGGTATTTGTAGGAAGATCCGGCTCTGGTTTTCAAGTGCAAGCTACTTACGTGGCACCGGTTAATGAGTGTCAAGCTTATGCTTTTTTAACCGATTACGAAGGTGCTAAAAATATCCCCGGTATTAGGGACTCTAAAGTACTTTCCAGGGCAGGTAATAAAGTTCAGGTTGAAAGGATTGCAGAAGAGAGAGTGTTGTTTTATCCCATTCTCCTGCGCTCAATCTTGGAGTTTTCGGAGGTTTCGGATAAACGTCAGGAATTCATCCAGATAGAAGGTGATGCAAAATCCTATAAAGGTAGCTGGACTATTGAGCCCGATAAAAATGGTACCCGTTTTACACATCACGCAACATTTGAGCTGGAAACATCTATCCCATTCTTTTTAATTAGATTCTTTATGGAAAATAGTGCTACCAAGCGCTTTGAAATGATGGCCGATCGTGTGATGCTGCAAAAAAATACTTTGGGTGGGAGTTGTGCGAAATTGGCTTCATTATGATTTTCTATAAGGAGTAGTTAGGATTACATTTAAGCAGTAGAGTAGTTTGAATTGCTAATGAGGGTCACGATGCATACAAGATCTTTGTACCTCTTACGACATGCTAAAGCTGAAAGTGCAACTCTTCAGTCTTCAGATGAGGATCGCGCCTTATCCAACAGAGGTATTGATGATGCTAGGAAATTGGCCACAAAACTCATTAAAAAAGAAATTAGATTTGATCTTATTCTCACAAGTCCTGCAATTCGAGCCATCACAACTGCTCAAATCATATCGAATCAACTTGATCATAAGCAAAGATTTTTAGAAGTTGATAAAAAGTTATATCAGGCAGATTCCACTGCGTTGTTGGCGATAGTAAGAAAATTGCATAAGAAAATCAAAAGTGTCATGCTTGTAGGCCATAACCCCGCATTAGAGGATTTCGTTTTATTAATTGCCGGTGAATCAATTTTTATGTCGACCTGCGCATTAATAGAGCTTTCCTTCGAATTTAAAGATTGGAAGCATTTAGATAAAGCATCATTAGTCAAAATGAGGCTGCTAAATTAAGTCCCGTAAATTTTTAGGCCGAATTTAATCTTTGTAGCCGGATTAATGCTAACCAATTTCGCATAGCAACACTCATCTGCTCTTTAAAAAAAGTTGCCGGTGTTGGTGGCTGAAGTATCAAATTGGCCTCTGAATCACCCATCATATTGCGTGGCAATAAGCCATGCTTTTCACAGAGACGTTTGATCGGGCGATTCCAGCTAATGCAGTGCATGAAAAGGTGGCAGTAATGGCGATTGCGAGCCCACGTGATAGCTTCATCCATCATGGTGTTAGCAATACCTTGCTTGCGATATTGGGGGCTCACAATGACACCAAACTCTACTTCAGACTCACGCGAGGCAATATGAATGGTGCCTGCCCATTTGCCGTCGATCTTAGCTACTAAAAAATGATTATTTTTATGATCACTCGCAAACTGTTTGACTAGGCTATCAATGGATTTCTTACTCATTGAATGACCAAAGTAGTCATGAAGAGTTTGTGGATCTTGGGCTTTTAACCAAGATCCATATTTTGATTACTGATTTCGCAATAGAAACTCAGTAATCAACATGGCATTACTCAATATGACTATGCTTGTTGTAATACTTTGCCTGCGCAGATCTAGCATCTAACCATGCAGCCCAAAGATCTTGAATTACTCGCTCAATATTTCTCATAATTTAAAGTCCTCTTGAAGTGGTGAAGTGATACAGGTAATCACGAGTGAGTTCTTCTAATTGCTGGTGGCTATTAGGGTTGCGGCTATTGATGAAATGCTCTAAATCGTTGCTTTTGGATTGGTCACCAAAAACTTGATTGAAGAGGCTCAATAATTGTGTCATTTAAGGCTCCTTATCCAAAATGTATTAGGGTTAATACTTAATTAGATTATCACCTTTGCAAGTATGTTGCATGACAGCAAGGTACTTTTGACACTAAAACCCCCATTATTTCTATAAAAAATGCAATATTTCTAACTAAGCCCCTACAAGGAGGAAAAAATGGAGCAATTTGATTTTGACAGTTTTTTTGTCAATATAAAGTTACGGGATAGAATGAAAGCCCCACCTTATATAGATAAGAAAGGACATTCCTATGAGTAGATTGCTAGAGACTGTTGAGAAATTAAAGCAGACTGGAACTATTGGGCTGGAAGACTTTAGAAATCTCAAGATGAAAGAACTTGAAGTCCTCACTGAGGAAATTAAAGAGTGGTGTCTTTATGGCAACGGTAAGCCTGAAAAATTGGGCAAGAAACATAAAGAGCATTAAGGCCTAATCTTCCAAATCCTCGCTGCTGTCATCTACCCGGTATTCCAGCTGTATTTTCTTTAATACCGGATGTAAAAGTGGGTTCATATCCTTTGGCGATGGATCGGTTAAATGGTAGTAGCCATAAAAGGGTATGGGTTCTTTTTCAGCAAGCTCACGATCTTCAGTAGTAAAGGTAGTCATTAGCGCTCTCCCTAAATTAATTAGAAGTGGTTACCTATGGGCTGTTAGAGCAAACTGAGGAGACCGGAAAGGAGCAGAATTACTCTTCATCTCCCATAAGTAGATTGCATTCTCAATCAATAAATGTGACAAATCTATCGTTAACTGAAATATTGGGGGCTAAATTTTAAGAGGTGAAATTGTCATATTTGGGCATGATAAAACGACTTCAAATATGACAAAGAGTTTTAAGCATTCACAGAGATGTCATGAGAAAAGTGGAGCATCACAATCAAGTTCAATAAAAATTGAAGGAGATAAAAAATGCTAAATCAAAGTCTAAGTGACAAAATTATCAATCTCAGGAGAATGTCTGCTGAGTATTATCAAAAGGCGGCATGGAATCAGTTATTAGCATTAGATAACTACAGGGAAAATAATTTCATAGCCGCAGAGCGTTTTGCGCAACTGTCATTTGAAGACCAGATGAATGCTGCGGAATGTGCAGAGCTAGCTGACGCAGAATTTTGTCTGCATCTCGAGCTTGAGTTTGAGTAATAAGACTAAAAATTAATGCTAGCACCTGTGGTTTAAGGCTGTATTTGCTCTAATTACCATCGCGTTTGTTGGGCCTCATTTGTTCAAGTATTGGTGGTGAGAAATATTTGAATAAGAGTGCACCAGCCTATTGGACAGAAATGTTCGTTAATCGAAGTTTGATTCGAAATCATCATCATAAAATTGATATTCCAAATGAAGTTGTTTTCGGATTCGGTGTTGCCATGTAAGTCGCTCTTTTAAAAGATCGTGCTTAATTGAATCTGTGTACTCATCAAATGAATCATCATACTCACTAAAATAATAATGAAATGTCATCGCTTGCTCCAGGATCTATTCAGGCTTTTGACCTATAGACTGAAGAGGATAGGCATTGCATTTTTTTGATGAAATTACTTTTACTCTCAGTCACCTTGCAAGCGAAAGTGTGATCATCTAAAAATTACATGTCTATCACGATGATAAAAATCTCTCGTTTAAGCGCTTAGATGATGGTTAAAAACGACAGTTGAGTAGTGTGGGATTCCTTAATTAACAAAGATAGTATTTGTATGGCTGTTAACGCTTATCCATTTCATTAATTTCTAGCAAGACTCACTTGTAATACGGAGCAATGGCTGCTTGAATATTTAATTACTTCATGACAATTGATTGACTAATGCGTTACTGATTGACATATAGCTATGCTAAATTTCTTAACGAAATTAGGAAATATTGAAGCCGAAGAAATAAAAGCCATATGAATAAAGTAGAGCTAATAGAGTTGATTGCAGTCGGGGCAGATATCCCAGATACTGTTGCTAAGCTTGCATTAGAGTCAATCGTATATCGAATTGTGGAGGCAGTTAGCGCAAATGAAGTAGTTCAGATTGGAGGTTTGGGTTCGTTTCTCCAAGTGAGCCGAAGTGCTCGAGTGGGGCGCAACCCTTCCACTGGGCTCTCAGTGCAAATTCCAGCCATGAAATCAGTTGGCTTTAGAGCTAGCTCAGCTTTTAAAAGACAGGTTAATCATTCTTAATCTGATAGATGCAAAGTGAGGCGTTAATGAGTAAATTATCGATTGCAGAAATGAGGATTATTGGTTGACTCTTTGTGTAACTTTAAGCCAAGTTATTTCAGCCCAATTAAAGTCTGGCTAATTGGCCGCTAATTTTGGCACCTTTTTCAATCGTAATCTCTTGGTAAAAAATATTGCCTGTGATTACTGCGCTTGCCCGAATTGTAAGGGCGATATGAACTTGAAGATCGTTTTCAACGTTCCCAGCAATATCGGCTAATTGACAATTGATTTCGCCTTGGACTCTACCTTCTTTCCCAACTAATAGTTCTGTCGTAGCAAGGCTACCTTCAATTAACCCGGTTACGGTGGTTTTATTGGGAACGTTGAAACTACCTCGTAAGCGAACCCCCTCGCCAACAACTAGATTTCCTGCCTGCCTTATATTTTGCTCTTCTGGCAAAGTTGGCACACTTTGAATTGCTTCACCAATCTCCTCGCTATGAGGTGAGTCTTTAGAGGGAATCATCTCTGATTGTGTATTTGGGGGCGCTTCTATCTCCTTTTTAAAAAACATAGTCACTACCGCTCTCAGTTAATGATTAGTAATAAAACTGTCAATTACTTACTCTAGCATCGGTTTGTGACAACTATTTAATTGGCCTCTATGTTTCTAGCACCTAAAACAAAGGTAGTCATTGTGATTCTCAAAGAAGTGCTGAAGGTAGCGCGTGAGGAGAGAGGCTTAGGCTATGAAGAACTTGCTAAAGCTGTCTGCTTAAAAAAGTGGCACATAAGAGAGATTGAAGAAGCTGAAAGCTTTTCCACCTTTTACACAATGAACATCAAGATACAAGCTGCTAAAAAGATCGGCAATTATCTTGGCCTTTCAGAAGACCAGTTTCTATCTTCAAGTGAGTCAGTAGGTTGAGTAATGTATTGGACCATTAAAATTCGCCATTTTGATGAAAGTGGATCACATACCTCAAAGATCAGAATACATGGTGAGAGTTTAAGAGAAGCCATGTCCAAAGTTCAAGATATATATCGAAAGTCTATTCTTATCTCTTATCAGGTGGAAGATGGACCTGAGATTGAGTTTGAAGATTTAAATTAAAGTTTGAAATCTATTATTAGTTAAAACGGTTAATCATTAACAAGGTCTTAGTTTCATAGGATGGTAAAGATCTCGCGCAGCATCATTTTTATATTTCAAGCCATATAAATATATTGACTTTGTAATAGCCACAAATTTTTCTAAGACGCAGGTCGCAGATTAGAGTCGTGCCAGGTAGGCCAAATATTCAAAAACCCCAAAATTAATATGCGCGATTGTGATCTATTGAATAAAGTGAACTTAACCAGCGCTTCCATGATATCAACCACATGGCCGTAATTAGCCGAA
Source organism: uncultured beta proteobacterium (assembly GCA_903995005.1). Classification (GTDB taxonomy): domain Bacteria; phylum Pseudomonadota; class Gammaproteobacteria; order Burkholderiales; family Burkholderiaceae; genus Polynucleobacter. Next base: position 5,186 of record CAJEZV010000034.1, on the reverse strand, counting down.
GGTTTCATGCGATTGTTATCATCAAATTATAAAAATGCTTTGGGCGCTGACGATTGATTGAGGATCGTGATCATCCCAATTCATCTACCTAGGATTCTCATTTGATATACAGCATTAAATGATTGAAAGTCGCCGCTCACTTTTAATAAAGCGGGAGTCTTACCTTAAGAGGGTCTTACAGCGCTAACTTGTAGCTTTTCATTATCAGGATTTTGAAAGAGCGCTTTGTCGACATTAGGAAGGTCGGTCATAGGTGGAGTGTAATGAGTAACTGGCTGTAATAAAACTGTCATAGATTGGCAAAATAGATTACGTACAATCAAAAAATTAATCAACGATAAGTAGGATCTGAGTCAAATGAAACAATACAACATTCTCTTTTTATGTACCCACAACTCTGCTCGCTCAGTATTGGGGGAGGCTTTGGCATCCACGCATCAAAGCGGATTATTTGTCGGATATTCCGCGGGATCAACCCCTGGTACAGCTGTCAATCCTTTCGCTAGAGAGTTAGCCTTAGAGATGGGCTACGACGAGAATAAGCTACGCTCTAAGTCATGGGATGAGTATGGCCTGCCTGATGCTCCCAAGATGGATTTCATTGTGACTGTTTGTGACAATGCCGCCGGTGAAGTCTGTCCAGTATGGCCCGGGAACCCAGCGACAGCTCATTGGGGCTTTCCTGATCCATCACAAGTTCAGGGTAGCGATGAAGAAAAGCGTAAGGCATTTAAAGATGTCATGATTGGATTGAAAAAGCGTATTGAGCTCTTGGCATCTATGCCGTTAGAAAAGCTGGACTCAATGAGTTTAAAAGAGATTCATACTAAGGCTTGATTCCCAAAAGGATTAAGCATCCTCGGCCCTGACCGATTCCGCCTGGCGCCACCAAGCATCAACAAAACCACCTTCGGGTAGTTTCTCATTTTTTTAGGAGGTGGCATGGTTGATCGTCCTTGGCCTCAGATAGCTTCATCTAGAGCCGTCCTTTAAAGCTTCTAAATACTCAACTGTTTTGACATCAGGCAGTTGCTTTAAAACCCATAACATTTCATTTGTTACAGGATGTGATCCATCCCAATGGGTTAATAAAAAGCCCATTAGAAAAACTAATGCCGCAAGACCTAATAGGTAGGTTTTTTGATTATTCATAAATTATTTCTCAATGACGAGAAGCTCATTAGCCTCAATTAGTTGGGCGAATTTCTCAGTAGATAAAAAAGCCTTCTCACTATTGGTTTTAGTAATTTCAATATATCCAGATTCTAGAATTTGGGCGAAGTAGTCATTCGCAACGAGTGGTGTAAATTCCACTTCAATTCGGTCATCTGGGCGCTTTTTGGCAATGATTCCGTGATGAATGCGTATATACATAATGGCAATATCTACTTGATTGGCTAGCCTGGGTTCACCTGGCTAGCCATGCCGGATTAGGCAGCTTCTTTGACTTCCTCAATCACTAACTTAGAATTGCCGCCAATCAAAATCTTACGCGGCAGTTTCTCTTCCGGAATGACATTCTCTAACTTAACTATCAGTAAGCCATGCTCGATATCTGCAGAGCGCACAATTACCGTTTCAGCTAAAGTAAAGTCGTGGCTAAAGTCTCGGTTGGCAATACCCTTATGTAGGTATTCGCCGGTCTGCTCCGTTTTGACTTTCCCGGTAACGGTCAGTTTGTTACCTTCAGCGGTAATGTCAATCTCATCATTTTTAAAGCCGGCTACAGCAATTTCAATTGCATAGTCACGCTCATTGTTTTTAATGATGTTGTAGGGAGGATAGCTTTGAGCCTTATTTAAGTTCTCGCCAGAACTCATTTCCTCCATGGCGTTAATCAGGCGATCAAAACCAACAGAGCTAAGTAATACATTTCTACCAAATGGATAAGACATCGTTTTCTCCTTAAATTTAAGCAAGTTCACAATTTCCCAGGCCCCGAAGGCGCCTAGGTATTTTTTATTTATGGGCGCTAATTTTGAATTTCAAGAGGGTTGAAATCTATTTTTTTGACAATATGTATAGCTTGAAAATAAAAATTTCCCCAATGGAACTGGGGTTATTTGCGTTTCATAAATTTTTGATAATTTATTCACAAAACCATAAATTGGAGAATAAGCAATGCTCGAAGTTGATCATTTAGAGCTCCAGGAAAATACACAGGAGCCAATTACCAGACCAAAGCTCAAACGCTTGATCTTTGAATATCTGCACCAAAGAAGTCGTAGAGATTTAATAGAAGAATCCTTTATTCGACATGATGAGGGCCGTGAAGGCTATGCAAATGATTAAGCGCGCAATGGCTATCAGCTGTTTGATGAGCTTGACAGCGTGCAACACGGTTGCAGGTGTGGGCAAAGATATTTCCACTAGTGCTGATTGGGCCAAACAAAAGATTTCCGGCCCCAGCAAATCGAATGAGGATCAAAACAGCGCTGCCTCACAAAGTAGTGCATCACCCTCTGGCAAAGATTCAGTAGAGGTTGGCACTCCGATGAAGTAGGTGCTTTTTCCTGTCATAAAAATTTCATAAATCCAATTTAGCATGCTGCAATGCAATATTAGTTTTCATTTTTATCAATACAAACTTTAGGGAGAATCACCATGAATCAAACTGAAAAATTGGTCGCAACCCAAGCAAAAGCGATTGAATCAGCACATGAGCTAGCTCAATTGGCAATTGAAAATGCCATGGCAATGACTGAGATCCACTTTGATGTAACAAAAGAAGTAGTGGCAACTGCCCACACCAAAGCAGCTCATATGCTTGCCATTAAAGATCCTAAAGAAGCTCTAGATATCTTCAAAACTGATGAAGCTCAAGAAGTGATCTCTGAGGTATCAGCTATTCAGAGTAAGGTAGCTAAAGTCATTAGCAAGAGCAATAAAGAAGTGGTCAAGATGATTGAATTATCGATTGATGATTCTAAATCTGAGCTCAAAAAATTGGCCAAAGAAATTACTGGTTCAGCTCCTGCTGGTTCAGGACCAGTTATTTCCATGTTTGAGTTCACGCTGGATGCTAGCTTGCAAAGCTTTGATCAGGCATACAATGCATCAAAAGATGTTTATGTAAATTTCGAGAAAACTATTGAAAGCACATTTAACTCATTTCACGATCAATATGCACCTACTAAAAAGGGGGCATCTAAAAAGACTAGAGCTATCGCTGCTTAAATAGCATTGGTTATTTTGATAAGCTCTCTTTGAGGGCTTATCACTTCTTTAGTGTATTAGTCGCAGCTTCGAACTCTACAGATAGAGAAAGATTAAGCTACAGTTTAGATTCAATCCTTAGTTGTAATTAGTTAAACGAGCGTTACTTAAAGTAACGCTCACTCACCAAAAAGTACTTTGGAGCAACGAAGTGTTAGATGGTTGCTCCAAAATTCCTTTGGTTTCGAAAACCAAAGAGTGAGCTAGCTCTTCTAGTAAATGAGTGAATTCGCTTACACATTTACTTACACACCGACACTGACCACCCGCAGACCCCCTGTTTATATGGCTCTATTAAGGGCTTCTGCTCTCATAATCCTTAGCTTTGGGCTTGGTTCAGCATAAGCTCCCTTGGAGTGGGGCTTTTTTATGATACTGTATATAAAAACAGTATAAATTGCTTTAATGGCCAATTTTCCCGCTAAATATTTACAGGCTCAATCTATGAGCTCTTGGGGGAGGGTCAAGTCAAAACTGGCAAGGCTCTATTGGAGCAAGCAGCGCAAAAGCTCAAGGAAAAAGAGACCTTTCTAGCCGCCGCCCAAGAGGAAGAGCGCATGCGTTCCCAAAAGGGTAAGCGCACAAGGTAATATATGGCAATCCTGTCTTTAGATTGCTTTGAGAGCCCACTATGACTGACTTAAATAATGCTGATTTTGCTGAAGGTTTACGTTACCAAAGGCTCGGTCTTTACCCACAAGCATTTGATGAGTTTATTACGATTGAAGCCGCAGGCCATCAGCGCACTTTTCGTAAATGCTGCGAGATGGCATGGAGCAATCAATTACATGAGCGTCAAATTGACAGACTCTTTTATGAACTTGATGCCGAAGTCAAGCGCAAGAATGGGATCGCCATTTATAACTATGGCCTAGTGATGGAATACATGAAAAATATTCCTAAAGCAACTGAATTGCTCAAATTGGCTGACGAGTTAAAAGTGCCTGAAGCGCGCACTGCTTTGATGCGCATTTTGCTGGTTCCAAAATAAGTAAGAGCAGTAGCATTCCCAAAAGAATGCATTGCATTGATTGAAGGGACTGGAGGCTTTTGTGGATGATGATCTCGTATATAAAAAGCCCCGTCAGGGTCCTAACATAGGTCCTGCTCTAAGTCCTAGTGGTGATTCACCATTACCTACCTTGGCTAGCTTGCAAGAAAAGCAACGCAGTGAACTCATTGAGATGACTCAGGTGCGATATGGCATTAAGGGTACCAGGCTGCAGATTAATCTGACACCACTGCAAATTCATAGCGCAATGACTGAGGCGCAAATCTTTAAAGCCTTGCTAGCTGCCCCAGAGTCTGAGCGTGCTGATCAAATACTGTATGCCTTGGCTAAAGGTGAACTGGGTGCCGATATGGCCAATCAAATCTTAGCTAGTTTGGCGCTTCTGGGTAAGTTTAAGAAAATCAAGATTGAGTCTTAACGCGCTTGAATCGAATCGCAACCGCCTCAATGGATCCTGCTGTATGAATGCATCTCTGAAATGGTTGTTGATATTTTTGGGTTTAGTCATCCTATTATTTATTACGGTGGATCTATTTATTTGTAATAAATGGATCTATCACGACTTTGCTGCTGGCATTGACCGGCGCCTATCTTGCTTTTGGAAATCGTAATTATTTTTGAGCTGGTTTAATGACTTTTGCCTTAGCTTCTTGAATCTTTTGATTGCGAAATTTAATGGACGCCTCATAGGAATCTAAGGCACAAATAGATTCTTGTTCAGTGATGCCTTGAAGGTTTTGATAGGTGATGACCCAATGGTGCCCTAGCTTGGTTGGTTCAATCGATAGGATGACGTATTCATTCGTCTTGTAGCGTGACATCAAAGCCTTTGTTTAGGGCAAATCCTTGTTTGCTAGAACAAAATCTATCACAAACAAAGACTTATCAATAGGGTGGATGAGTCAAACCCCCGGCACTGGCAGAAATTGGGTTTGGCTGCTTCGTTCCCGACCTGACC
>CAJEZV010000033.1 GCA_903995005.1 uncultured beta proteobacterium | reverse complement strand
CCAACTTATCGCAAGTCGAGATATTGGTCTTAGATGAAGCAGACCGCATGCTGGATATGGGCTTCTTGCCCGATCTCCAGCGCATCATTAATTTGATCCCAGCGCAAAGACAAACCTTGCTGTTCTCTGCAACCTTCTCGCCAGAAATTAAAAAACTGGCACAAAGTTATTTGCGTACCCCAGTTACAGTTGAAGTAGCGCGTCAGAACGCTGCAGCAGATACCGTCAAACAAGTAGTACATATGGTGGCCTCAGCTGATAAGCAACGCGCGATTGTGAAAGTATTGGAAGAGCGCACACGTAAAGGTTTATCACGTCAATGCATCATCTTCACCAATAGCCGTTTGGGCTGCGCTAGGTTATCTCGTGCGCTTGAGCGAGATGGCATCAAAGCGGGTGCGATTCATGGCGATAAGAGTCAGGGTGAACGCACTCTCACATTAGATGCATTTAAATCCGGAGCGATTGAAGCTTTAGTTGCAACTGATGTAGCAGCTCGTGGCTTGGATATTCCTGATATGCCATGTGTGATTAACCACGAATTGCCATACAACGCAGAAGACTTTATTCACCGCATTGGTCGTACAGGCCGTGCTGGTAGTAAAGGTGATGCGATTGCTTTGGTGGATACAAGTGAAAAGCGCTTGCTCGATGACATCGAAAAATTGATGAAGCGTAAGCTCGATATCAAGCCTTTGCCAGAAGGTGCTCCTGCGCAAAGTAGGGCATCGAGTTATTCGTCCAGCGGTTCTTCATCCAATACCGCTCCAGCGAAAATGTCTGACCCATTTTTCTATAAGCCATATGAGCCAAGTGCTGCATTACCAGCAGCTGAAGGCGCAAAACCAGCAGAGAAAAAAGTGGGCATCACCCCTGCCAAGCCGGCTGTTGGGGCTTTGCTAGGCGGTTTTAAAAAGAAGTAATTCAGCGCCAAGCACGAGTAGCTGCTAAGAGCCACTCTGCAATGGTGATGCTTTCACCATCAGGCAAATATTTCAATCCCAAATGCTGTGCTGCATTGCTTAATTCTGCAAGGGAATGTTTTTCATCTTGAGTATTGATTTGGGTTGCTAAAGTTTGCTTGCTGAGTTTCTCCCCGTGCTCATCGAGTACTAGAGGAAGATGCAGGTATTGTGGTGTGTGATAGCCCAATACCTTTTGTAAATGGATCTGCCTTGCAGTATTACTGAGTAAATCAGCACCACGCACAATATGGGTAATTCCTTGTAAAGCATCATCTACTACGACTGCAAGTTGATATGTGAAGATGCCATCGTTTCTGCGCAGAACAAAATCACCCACTTCTGTATTCAAGTTTTGGTCTTGATGACCTAGCGCTAAATCCTCAAACTCAATATGGCAATTTTGGGGAAGAGCAAGTCGCCAGGCGACTTTGGATGTCCTTAGTAATTCTGGTGAATTGATTTCAAGCGGATGTGGCCTACAAGTTCCTGGATAGAGCATTTCTTGGTTGCGGGGAGTTTCAATACCAAGGCTCGCTAGGGTATTGGCAATAGCCTGCCGAGAGCAGGTGCAGGGGTAAAGTAATTTGAGCGCATTTAAGCGCTCTAAAGCGCTCTGGTAATGCTCTTGGCGTTGGGATTGATAGGTCAGCCCCTCATCCCAAGCAAGTCCGCAGGCAAGCAGTTGTGCCCTAATTTGATGGTCTGCCCCAGGGACGCAGCGCGGGGTGTCTAAATCCTCCATTCTGAGCAGCCATTTACCCCCATTTTTACGGGCATCTAACCAGCTTCCTAGAGCCGTAACCAGTGATCCGGCATGGAGCGGACCGGTGGGTGAGGGGGCAAATCGCCCGCGGTAGCCGTCGGCTGGGGATGAGGGGTTTTTCAAAGTAGACACAGCTAAAATCATCTCATGGCTTCACCCCGTTTTGTTCATCTTCGCCTTCATTCCGAGTTTTCGATTACGGACGGTGTCGTTCGTATTGACGATGCAGTCGCTGCTGCCGTCAAAGATGAGATGGGCGCCTTAGCCCTGACTGATCTGAGCAATTTATTTGGTCTAGTCCGTTTTTATACCGCAGCTCGATCTAGTGGTATTAAGCCTATTGCGGGCGCTGATGTTTGGGTGAGTAACCCCCAAGATCCAGATCAGCCTCATCGTTTATTACTTTTAGTACAGAACCATTCTGGCTATCTAAATTTATGCGAGTTGCTGAGCAGAGCTTCTTTAGATAATCAATCCTGTGGTCGGGCCGAAGTGGACTCTGCCTGGTTTAGTGAGCCTGCTGCCAAAGCGGAAGATAAGCAAGCTAAGAAAACCCTTGCTCATGGATTGATTGCACTTTCGGGTGCGCGCCTGGGTGAAGTAGGCAGTGCTTTACTGGCAGGCCAAGATGATCAAGCCAAGATTGCTGCAAGACGTTATGACAAGTTATTCCCGAATTCTTTTTATCTTGAAGTACAGCGTGGCGGTCATCAACAGGATGAGAAGCAGCTCCAGCTTGCCTGCCACCTAGCTAGTGAGCTGAAGCTCCCAATAGTAGCGACCCATCCAGTGCAGTTCATGCAAAAGAGCGATTTCACAGCCCATGAGGCACGGGTGTGTATTGCTGAGGGAGAGCTATTAGGCAACCCAAGACGCTCTAAAAAGTTTAATGATGAGCAATACTTCTTAACGCAGGCAGAGATGGAAAAGCGTTTTGCCGATTTACCAGCTGCAATCGCAAACTCTGTAGAAATTGCTAAGCGTTGTAATTTATCACTGGTCCTTGGTCAGCCTCGCCTGCCAGATTTTCCAACGCCTCCAGGCATCACTCTTGATGAATATTTACTAGCTCAATCTGAGATTGGGTTGAAGCGTCACATGGAGCGCAACTTCCCGGATGCCGAAGAGCGCGCCAAAGAAATGCCGCGCTATCACGAGCGTTTAGTGTTTGAAGTGAAAACAATTTCGCAAATGGGATTTCCGGGCTACTTCCTGATCGTAGCAGACTTCATTAACTGGGCTAAAAATAATGGTGTACCAGTTGGTCCCGGTCGTGGATCTGGTGCAGGTTCTCTAGTGGCTTACTCATTGGGTATTACTGACCTCGATCCATTGCGCTACAACTTGCTCTTTGAACGCTTCTTAAATCCAGAGCGGGTATCGATGCCTGACTTTGATATCGACTTCTGCCAACATGGTCGTGACCGTGTGATTCAGTACGTTAAGGATAAATACGGCAAGGATGCGGTAAGTCAGATTGCTACCTTTGGCACGATGGCAGCACGAGCAGCGATTCGCGATGTAGGACGTGTATTGGAGCAGGGCTATAACTTCGTGGATGGCATTGCCAAACTGGTTCCAAACAAGCCAGGCCAATACATGACCATTGAAATGGCCAAAAAAGAAGAAAAGCAATTAGCTGAGCGCGAGAAAAACGAAGATGAAGTGCGTCAGTTGCTTTCACTGGCGCAACAATTAGAAGGCATGACCCGCAACGTCGGTATGCATGCTGGTGGTGTGTTGATTGCTCCAGGACGCTTAACTGATTTTTGCCCACTCTATACACAAGAAAGTAAAGATCAAGACAGTAGCTCCGTGATTAGTCAGTTTGACAAAGATGATGTGGAAGCGATTGGCTTGGTGAAGTTCGACTTCTTGGGTTTGACTACGCTCACCATCTTGGCTGCAGCAGAACGCTGGATCAAAGCGCTTCACCTAGATCGCAAAGATTGGAGTATTAGCGATATTGAGTTAGATGATGAAAAAGCCTTTGATGTTCTCAAGAAGGCCAACACCGTTGCTGTATTCCAGCTTGAAAGTCGCGGCATGCAAGGCATGCTTCGAGAAGCCAAGCCTGACCGCTTTGAGGATATTATTGCTCTGGTCGCTTTATATCGTCCAGGCCCAATGGACCTCATTCCGGACTTTATTGAGCGTAAGCACGGTCGTCAAAAAGTAGAGTATCCAGATCCACGTATTGAGCCAGTTCTGCGTGAGACCTACGGCATCATGGTCTACCAAGAGCAGGTGATGCAGATGGCACAGATGATTGGTGGCTACTCATTAGGTGGTGCTGACATGTTGCGCCGTGCTATGGGTAAGAAAAAGCCTGAAGAGATGGCGCAGCATCGCAAGATTTTTAGTGATGGTGCAAAAGCAGGTGGCATTAGCGAAGGTAAAGCCAACGAAATCTATGACTTGATGGAGCGTTTTGCGGGTTACGGATTTAATAAATCCCATGCTGCTGCATATGCACTCTTGGCTTATCAAACTGCTTGGCTTAAGGCCTACTACCCAGCAGAATTTATGGCTGCCAACTTATCGCTCGCGATGGATGACACCGATAAGGTGAAGATTCTATATGACGATTGTTTGGCAAATCAGATTCGAGTGTTCTCACCCGATATCAATACCGGCGTATACGACTTCACGCCATTACGTGCACCTGATGCAGCCCCTGATTCAGTCATTAGTCATATTCGTTATGGTCTGGGTGCCGTTAGGGGGACTGGTGAAGCTGCGATTGAGGCGATTGTCAAAGCCCGTGAAAGTGGTGGACCATTTAAAGATTTGTTTGATTTCTGTGCACGCGTTGATCGTCGCCAAGTTAACCGTCGCGCCATTGAAGCGCTAATGCGTGCCGGTGCATTTGATAGTCTCTATCGTGAAGCAGTTGCTGCGGGCGGCAATCTCTATGACATTCGATCTACCTTGCTCGCTTCATTGGCTAGAGCCATTGAGGCTGCAGAACAAGCGGAGGCTTCGATTCATCAGGTGAGCTTGTTTGAGGCTGCTGGCGAAGAAGATCGCCATCTCCCTGAGCTGGTACGTGAACCTGTTTGGTCTGAGAAAAAACGCCTCCAAGAAGAAAAGACTGCTTTAGGGCTTTGCTTAACAGGGCATATGTTTGATGCCTATCGTGATGAGACGGCGCATTTCATACGCCAAGCTTTGGCTAAAGTGGCCGAGGGAAAGGACCAGTTAATCGCCGGCATCATTACTTCAGCTCGCATGCTCACTGGCCAGCGTGGTCGCATGATGATCGCTACCATTGATGATGGCAGTGCTGCCATTGAGGTAACGCTCTATAGCGAAGTGTACGAACCCAATCGCTCTTGGCTAAAAGAAGATGAGATGCTGATTGCCAAGGTAAATGTCACACCAGATAAATTCTCGGGTGGTGTGCGGGTGGTCGCTGAGGCGGTAATGGATATTACTGGCGCTCGCATGCGCTTTGCTCGCAATGTACATGTCTGCATTGATTCTGCGATTGATCTCAAGATGCTGCGTAGTCAAATCGGACCTTATTTAATGACCAATCGCGTACGCGATCCAAAGATGGGTGTAGCGCCACCGCCAATGCCAGGCTCGAATGATGGGGTGAAGGGCTTGATGTTGACTGCTGCTGTCACTACTAGTGGCGGAGCTTGCTTGATGCAATTTCCAGAAGAGTTACGTATTTATCCTGATGACGCTTGTTTGCATAGCCTTAATCAATTACTAGCATCTAAACAAAAAGACCCTGTCCAGGTTCAATACCACTAAGCTGGTTTGATTACTTGCTCAATCGCAGTAATGACTTGAGTGGGTTCTAATAAATCCAAGCATTCACTATTGCTATCGGCGCGATCAAGGCAGCCCGCCTTGCGACAAGGAACACATTCACCCGGGCCTTGCAAGATCGTGACATTTCCCACAGTTTGTGAGCGGGCGCGCAATTGATAAGGTTGTTCGCCAATAAAGCCATTAGGCCATGGGCCAAAGTTGGTTGGTGGTGTTGCCCCAAATAAAGTAATCGTAGGCGTATTACAAGCCGCTGCTAAATGGGTGATGGAGGTGTCAACGCCAATGTACAGTGCGGCACCACGCAGCAATGTACCAGCTTGTGGAATCGAAAGCTTACCTGCAGCATTAATAACTTTTTCGGCAGTCTCATCATTTAAGAGGGAGATGATGTCGTGATTGAGTTGGATATCCTGCTTCGCAGGCGAGGCGCTTAATACCACCTGAAACCCTTTACTAATAAGCCAGGTAATGAGGTGTTGCCAGTGCGCTAGAGGCCAGCGCTTATACGCAGTCAGTGGCCCTGGGTGAACTACGGCATAGGGTTGCACTAGGGCGTTCGTAATAACGGGAGTCAGCGCTTCACCAGCAGGCGGCGTTTTTCTGCGATGACGTGTTGATTAAAGTAATCCACATCCACCGTATGCATACAGACGAATTTCTTCCAAGCGTTCTGTTTCTCGCTTTTACTCCTTTTAGATTTATCTTCTGCACCTTTACCTTGGGGGTGTCCACCTAAGACGCCAACTCTTCTAAAGGCAGCAATCAGTCCATAAAGATAGGCGCGATCGCTAGGCTGGGTAACGAATGCCAAGTCGTAGCGTTGGAATAATCGATTAAAAAGAGAGAGATATTCACCAATATCAGGACGATCCGAAGTCTCAATGATCTCGTTGATGTCTGGATTACCGTAAAGCATATCGAGTTTGCCGCGATAGCCCAGAAAGTGAAACTCTGCGTCAGGCCATAACTCTCTAGCCTTGCTGATGAGAGGGGTGGTAACCAGCACATCTCCAATTTGCCGAGTAGCAATAAACAATACCTTTTTAGGCTTGAGACCTGAGAAGGCATTCATATTCGAGGAGCTCATTACATTGCCTTTGCCAAAATCTTTTCGCGAACGCGGCGGGCATTCTCGGCAGCATTGCTTTGATCATGGATTTTATGAAAGAGGTGCAATACTTCAGTTGCCCATGAGCCTGATTTACGAATGATGTGGTGACGTTGCAAGCGAAATACAAAATCAGCATCCTCGTGCCCCCAACCAGTCATCGTTTCATCAAAACCACTAATTGCCTCGGCATCTGCTTTCCAGCAAGCCATATTGCAGCCTTTAATACGGCGCCAAACAAACTGTTTGTAGTCTCGCCATGAGCCGTTTCCAAGTTTGATTTTGAGGGGCCAATATTTATTGATGCCACCACTGATGCGATTACTTAAAAGGCTAGCGCTAAAGCGTTGAAAGTCCCAATGTGGCCAAGTAATCAGATTTTGTGTGAGTTTTTCACTGAGAAGCACCCGGCTACCCGTTACTAAGTAACCTTTTTGTGCCAACTCACGATGACGCGCTACGAAATCAGGCTGCACAATGCAGTCGCCGTCCAGAAATACCAGATAGTCGCCATGTGCAGCTTTAATCGCGCGATTCAGAATGCTAGTTTTTCGAAATCCTTGATCCTCTTGCCACAAATGTTCGGTTGAAATGGCGGTGGACGACTTGAATCGCTCAATCACTTGCTGAGTACTATCGGTGGAGCCATCATCGGCAATGATGATTTCAAAGTTGCGATCTGTTTGTGTCGCAAGAGACTCTAGGCACAGCTTAAGTGCTTGTGGCCAGTTATAGGTGGCCAACAAAATCGAAATCATTTACCAGCGTCCTGATTGAGGTACCACAACTTGATGTAACGATAGTAGGTGCCTTGGCCATTGGAGATTGCTAAAGCAAATCCTTGAGCGCCATCTAAGAAGCCTGCGCGAATTACATAGGTACGAAAGAACGCCCAGAAGCCATGAAGCACTGCTTTTAAAGGGCTGCTGGTTTTGCCTTTAGCAAACGCTTGTTCTGCAGATGCAGTGGAATAACGATCAATCTTTTGTAAGACCTGGGAGTAGTTCATGAAGCTGTAGTGCAGCATCGGATTTTCTAGTTTGGCTACTTGACCATTCGGAATTAAGCGTTCATGAACCAAGTCATCTGAGAAGCGGGCAGTGCCGCGCTTAAAAAGACGGTCAACATAATCCGGACTCCAGCCAGAATGACGAATAAAGCGTCCGCAGTACCAAGAGAGGCGAGGAATGGCAAAGCACTCCACTTGAGCACTGTGGTGGAGTGCGCTCAAGATTTCTGATCTCAGGGCAGGGGTAAGCCGTTCATCGGCATCCAAGGAGAGTACCCATTCGCCAGTGGCTAAGTCCAAGGCGCGGTTCTTTTGGGGGCCAAAACCAGGCCAATCTGGTGGGCTGGCGGTAATTGCCCCATAGTTTTGGGCGATCTCTAGGGTGCGGTCAGAGCTGGCCGTATCGACCACAACAATCTGCTGGGCAATGCCTTCTAGGGAGGCCAGACAATCGTCCAAATTGGCCTCTTCATTGCGGGTGATGAGTATGACTGATAAGGTGGGCATAATTCATTATATGAATGCTCAAGACCGAACTGCCCTAAATCGCTTAATTGCCTATCTCAAGCCCCATATTCGACTGATTATGGGCTCTTTATTGGCCATGGTCATTGTGGCAGCCGCTGAAACTTCCATACCAGCTTTAATGAAGCCATTGCTCGATCGGGGCTTCACAGGTGAGCTCAACAGTAAGCTCTGGCAGGTACCAGTTTTTTTAGTTGGTTTAGCTATGGTTCGTAGTTTGGCGCAATTTTTATCTAATTACTTATTGTCGCGCGTCATTAACTCAGTTTTACTCAAATTACGCGAGCAAATGTTCCAAACATTGTTACGTGCCAGTACCACTTTTTTCCAAAAAAATTCAGCATCAACTTTAATTAATGCAGTTGTATTTGAAGTCAATAATGTGCTTTCCATTATGGGGGGGATGTTAATTAGTTTGGTCCGTGATTCACTTACTGTAGTGGGTTTGATGGGCTACCTCATTTATTTGAATTGGCAGCTGACACTGGTTGTATTAATTATCTTTCCGGTCATTGCCTTTGTTATGAGCAGAGTTAACCGTCGCTTAAGATCGCTTAATCGTGAGCAGCAAACACTAACTAGTGATCTGGCGTATATCGTCGAAGAAGCATCTGCAGGTTACAAGATTGTTAAGGTTCATGGCGCTGAGCAATATGAAATGAATCGTTTCCTGGAAAAGGCAGAGCGCCTTCGTCAATTTGCTCTCAAGTCAGCTGTAGCAGGGGGGTTGAACCAACCAATAACCCAGCTGATTGCCTCTATGGCATTGTCAGTGGTTTTAGTAATTGCCTTGATGCAGTCGGCTACGGAAGGTACAACGGTTGGTGGATTTGCCGCCTTTGTTACTGCAATGATGCTGGTGATTTCTCCGTTGAAGCATCTAGCTGATATTAACCAACCCCTACAACGTGGTCTCACAGCGGCAGAAATGATTTTTGGCTTGATGGATCAACCCTTGGAGGAGGCTGAGGATCGTAGACTCAACATGAAGTCCTTAGATAAGGCTAAGGGCGGCATTCGTTTTGAGAACGTTGGATTTTCATACCAACAAGAGGTAGGCCGTCAAGATGCATTAAGTGGAGTGAATCTCGTTATCAAGCCAGGTGAAGTGGTAGCCTTTGTTGGCCCATCTGGCGGCGGTAAATCTACCCTGGTTAACTTACTACCGCGTTTCTTTAAGCCAACTAGCGGGCATATTTTCTTGGACGATATTCCATTAGAAGATATTGTCTTGGCTGATGTTAGAAAGCAAATTGCTTTTGTGGGTCAAGACGTCATTCTATTCAATGATACGATTGCCGCTAACGTCGCCTACGGCGCTACTGGTCAAGCAGGCATTGACCGAGGGCGAGTCATGGAAGCCCTGGAGGCCGCAAATCTAGGAGCTCTCATAAAAGAGTTGCCAGAAGGTATTGATTCGATGATTGGTGATAATGGCAATCGCTTGTCCGGTGGTCAGCGTCAGCGTCTTGCAATTGCTCGGGCTATCTACAAGAATGCCCCAATTTTAATTTTGGACGAAGCTACTTCTGCCTTAGATTCTGAGTCAGAGCGTCAGGTTCAAGATGCTCTCGATCGACTGATGGCCGGGAGAACCACTTTGGTGATTGCTCACCGCCTATCCACAATTGAGCATGCTGATCGTATTGTGGTGCTGGAGCATGGTCAAATCGTCGAAAATGGTTCCCATGAAGACCTCATCAAAAAAGACGGTCTTTACGCCAACCTACATCGCATTCAGTTCTCGAACGCTTAAGTAACTTAACTTAAAACAATATCGTATTGCTCTTGGCGGAAGCTGCCTTCCGCTTGAAGGGTGATTGGCTTGGCGATAAAGTCACCTAGTTGCGCCAAAAATTGATTTTCTTCTTCTAGGAATAAATCAATGACATCAGGCGCGGCTACGATTCGAAATTCTCGGGGATTAAATTGGCGATGCTCGCGCACAATCTCACGCAAGATTTCATAGCAGATAGTTTGAGCGGTCTTGATCTCACCTTTGCCCATGCAAATGGAGCAGGGCTCGCAGGTGATATGGGCTAAAGACTCACGAGTGCGTTTGCGAGTCATCTCTACTAACCCTAAAGCAGAAAATTCGCTGACTGAGGTGCGGGCATGGTCACGCTCCAGATTTCGTTTGAGCTCATGCAGTACGGATTCTTGATGATCTTTGCCTAGCATATCGATGAAGTCAATAATGATGATGCCGCCAAGATTGCGTAAGCGTAATTGGCGAGCAAGCGCTTGCGCAGCTTCTAAATTAGTTTTAAAGACGGTGTCATCTAGATTACGGGCGCCAACATAGCTTCCTGTATTGACATCAATGGTTGTCATGGATTCTGTCTGGTCGATCATCAGATATCCGCCAGACTTGAGATCAACTCTTCGGCCCAAGGCTTTATTTATTTCAGCATCAACATCAAATAAGTCAAAAAGAGCGCGCTCACCACGATGTAATGTCAACTTACCTAATAGGTTAGGCATATACAAATTCGCAAATCCTTTGAGCTTCTCAAAATTCTCTGCAGAATCCACCCGAATTTGCGCGGTGTCTTCACCGGCGACATCACGCAGCACTCGTTCAGCAAGACTGAGGTCTTGATAGAGTAGGCTCGGAGCAGGATTTTGCTTCATCGCTACCCGAATGTTCTCCCAAGTTGTGCGTAGGTAATGCATGTCATGCAAAAGTTCAGCATCAGATGCATCCTGGGCGCTAGTACGCACAATAATGCCACCTTTTTCATCGGCCGCCATGAGGCCTGCAAGTCGAGTTTTAATCGCTTCACGCTCTTCTGGTTGGTCAATACGTTGCGATACGCCGATATACTTTTCGGTGGCAGGATCACTACCTGCTGGTGGAAGGTAAACAAGATTGCGACCAGCAATACTCAACTGAGTGGTTAAGCGAGCCCCTTTGGTACCCAGTGGATCTTTCAGCACTTGCACTAAGATTGTTTGACCTTCGAATAAGAGCTTTTCAATTTGAGCCTGTGGATTATTTTGGGTGATATCGGCGACGTGCATGAAGGCAGTACGCTCGAGACCAATTTCAATAAAAGCAGATTGCATGCCTGGAAGCACACGCACGACTTTGGCTAGATAGATGTTGCCAACAATTCCCCGCTGGCGAGTACGTTCGATTTGTAGCTCTTGAACGGCGCCTTGCTGGATTAAAGCAACCCGTGTTTCTTGTGGAGTGATATTGATGAGGATTTCTTCATTCATATGCATGTCACTTGAGCGCGCTCTAGAAGTTGTGCCGTTTCAAATATAGGTAGCCCCATGATACCGCTATAGCTACCCTCAATCGCGGGGATGAATGCGCCCCCCAGCCCTTGAATGCCATAGGCGCCAGCCTTCCCAAAAGGTTCTCCACTAGCAATATATGAATCAATCTGTTCTTGAGATAGCAGGGCAAATTCAACTTTAGATACCTTCACTAGGCAAAGCGGTTTTTCGTTTGGATTAATAGTCAATGCAACGGCCGTGAGTACTTCATGAGTTTTGCCGCTAAGCATCTTTAAAATTCGATTGACATCTGCAGCATCGGTTGGTTTTCCTAAGATCTCTCCCTCACTACTATTAGGCAAACTTACTGTCGTATCGGCACACAAGATCGGAGCCCATGGGAGCGTACTCTTTTCCCAGCGCGCTAAAGCAACAGTGCTTTTTGCCAAGGTAACACGTTCAACATAAGATCGTGCTTTTTCATGGGGTAGAGGAGTTTCAAGACTTTCAGTATCCTCATTGGGGTTAGGCAACAACATCTCAAAGCGTACACCCATTTGTTTTAATAATTCTTGGCGACGTGGACTTTGTGAGGCCAGGTAGATAAATGAAAACACTGCATTACTCACGATGGTAAGGGTGCCCTTGCAAAATGGTCCAGGCACGATAGAGTTGCTCAACCAGCATGACTCTTGCCATCGCATGCGGCAATGTCAGGCTAGAAAGTCGCCACATAGCTTGTGCATTGGATTTCAGGCCGAGATCTAAGCCATCAGCACCGCCAATTAAAAAGGTGATATCAATGCCTTCCTGGCGCCATGCAGCCAAATGGGTAGCTAGGTTTTGCGTAGTTTGATCTTTGCCGCGCTCATCTAGAGCAATGACTTTTGATCCCTTGGGGATGGCGGCAGCAATCTTGATGGCTTCTTTGGCTGGTGTGAGATCGGGTTTGATCTCTTTAATCTCAATGCTGCAATCTGCTGGCATGCGTTTGACATAGTCGTGAGTTGCTGTAGCAACCCAATCCGGCATTTTGTGGCCAACAGAAACAATGGTTAGGCGCATTGACTAGCGAATCAATTATGAAGAGTACTACTTACTCGTCGTCTTCAAGTTCACTTGCTTTAACAAGTCCTTTGCTACCAGCCAATTTGACCCGCACTGGTTTTGCACCCCACATACCCTCAAGCTGATAGTAAGAGCGCAGCATCGGCTGCAAGATGTGAACAACGATATCACCGCAATCCACTAAGACCCATTCACCAGTCTCCAATCCTTCGATGGAGATCACTTCACCACCTTTGGCGTTGACATCTTCTTTCACAGACATCGCCAGTGAACGTGTTTGACGATTACTTGAACCAGTAGCAATGATCACGCGATCAAATAGCTCACTCAGTTTAGTGGTGTCATAAACGCGAATATCCTGCGCTTTAACATCCTCTAGGGCATCAATAATGACGCGTTGTAATTTACGTAAGTCCATGGTTTCTCGATGATATTTTTTCAGTATTTAGGATGATCTTAGCTTGATTACTGGTACAGGCTTAGATTTGTAATGATTTGTAGGGTGTGGGACGAAATTTCCTCTGACTCAATCTGGCCACGAGCCGGTGTTTTAAAGCGCTTACGCAGCTCGGTAGATGAAAGATCTACTGATAAGCTTTCATCTATATAGATAAGGCCAGATGGCTGCTTTTCAAGTGCATTTGGATCCATTATCTGATGGGTATTCAGTAATTCCTGGATTTCAGTACTCATTTCAGCATTCAGATCGTAATGCGGCCGACTTGCCACTGCAAAGTTCATATATTTAAATAGATCACGCCACGAGGCCCAGGTTGGAAGATTGATCAGTGAATCTATCCCCATCAACCAAATCAGACTTGTTGTAGGTCCAAAGCGCTCACGTAGGGATTTAGCAGTATCAATGCTATAGCTTGGACCAGCGCGCTCTATCTCAATACGATCAACTCCAATACGGGCTGGAATTTTTAAGTACAGGAATGCTCTGGCTAAATCTTTAGCTGCCGCTTCAGTAAGCTGAAAGCGAATTTCTGCGGGCGTGATATCTGAGTCCTTTTGCCATGGTTCACCACTGGGAATGAATAGCAATTCATCTAATTGCAGCGTTTCTGCAAAATGAGTTGCTAGTTTTAAGTGGCCTACGTGGGGTGGATCAAAAGTTCCTCCCAAGATGCCGATTTTCTGAGTAGTACTCAACCCAACCAATTCCGTGGTTTGAGGTAATAGTCATACAGCTTGGCCTCCGCTGAACCAGGCTTTGGCTGCCAGTTGTACCACCACTGTACTACTGGAGGCATCGACATCAAAATCGATTCAGTACGACCTCCGGAATGCAGGCCAAAGATCGTACCTCGGTCAAATAAAAGGTTGTACTCAACATAACGACCCCGGCGGTACTCTTGGAAAGACTTTTCTTCTGGTGTGAAAGTATCTTTATAACGACGCTCTATGATTGGCAGATAAGCATTGATAAACGCATCACCCACGGCTCGTGTCATCGCAAAGCTTTTCTCAAAACCAAGTTCATTAAAGTCATCAAAGAACACTCCGCCAATACCACGAGGTTCTTCACGATGTTTGAGGTAAAAGTACTCATCACACCATTTTTTAAAGCGAGGGTAAAGTTCTTCGCCAAATGGATCTAATGCATCCTTAGCAGTTTGATGAAAATGTTTGCAGTCTTCATCGACACCGTAATATGGCGTAAGGTCAAAACCACCACCAAACCACCAGACTGGTTCTTTATCAGGAGCTTGCGCAATAAAGCAGCGCACATTCATATGGGTAGTAGGAGCCTTCGGATTATTAGGATGAAAGACCAGCGATACCCCCATTGCTTCAAATTTACGACCAGCTACTTCAGGTCGATGATGGGAGGCGGAGGGCGGCATTTGATCGCCACGTACGT
>CAJEZV010000032.1 GCA_903995005.1 uncultured beta proteobacterium | reverse complement strand
CGTTAAAAATGTCAGCGCCAATGTGAGTAGCCAAATTGTTGCGCATGCTGTACAACGCGGCGTGAAGTTATTGCCGGGCGTTAAAAATATTATTGCTGTTGCTAGTGGTAAGGGCGGAGTAGGTAAATCGACTACCGCTGTGAACTTAGCTTTGGCTCTTGCTGCAGAGGGTGCCCAAGTCGGAATATTAGATGCCGATATTTATGGGCCAAGTCAACCAATGATGCTTGGCATTACTGGCCGACCAGAATCTATTGAAGAAAATACAATTGAGCCAATGGAAGGTCATGGCCTGCAAGCAAGCTCTATTGGTTTCTTGATTGAAGAAGATGCGCCGATGGTGTGGCGCGGTCCCATGGTCACTTCCGCTCTAGAGCAACTTCTTCGTCAAACTCGCTGGCGTAATTTGGATTACTTAATTGTGGATATGCCCCCAGGTACTGGTGATATCCAGTTAACCTTGTCACAAAAAGTGCCTGTGACTGGTTCGGTGATTGTGACCACTCCTCAGGACATTGCTTTATTAGATGCTCGCAAGGGATTGAAGATGTTTGAGAAGGTGGGCGTGCCCATTATTGGCATCATTGAAAACATGAGCACTTATGTCTGTACAAAGTGCGGGCACGAAGAGCATATTTTTGGTGCTGGTGGTGGTGAAAAAATGTGTAAAGAGTATGGCGTTGATTTCTTGGGTGCATTACCACTCAACTTATCGATCCGTGAGCAGGCTGATGCTGGGCGTCCAACCGTAGTGGCCGACCCTGATAGCGCTATTAGCGCAATCTATAAGAACATCGCTCGACAAGTTGCCATTCGTGTTGCTACTCTGTCTAAAGATATGAGTAGTAAATTTCCAAGCATTGTTGTTCAAAACACTTGAGGTCCTGAGGATTTATGCGCTTTGCAGTATTGATGCGTAAACAAAATCTGGATAACCCATGGGTTTCATATCGATGGGTGCCTCGGGAGGTCTTGCCTGACTTTGGGCAATTCAATCCACAAAGTCTGGAAAGCAATTCCATATCAGGTCAGTTTTTGGGGCGAGATGACGATGGTGAATCTTGGTTGTTTACCGGTTTTGAATTAAATCTTTTTCCTGATGAAGCTGAAGGCTACTATCTCAATGTTTCAGCGACAACACCGGCATGGTTTGTGATGTGGAGATTAGAGGAAGACATTGAGCGTTATGTTGATGAGCAATCTCTTTCTCTTGCTAAAGCTGAAATAACGATAGCAGTGCCACATCGAATTTGTGTGAGCTATAACGAGGCCGCCCGATTGCTTGATGGTGGAGAGTCAGTCGATACCGTCCCCATGAGTGATGAGCATGCTTCTTGGTTACAAGAATACGTTAATGAAAACTATCGGCCTGAGCCAAAGAAGCGACATAAGCCAGCCTCATTCAAAGGCGCCCAGCGCCCAGCGGAGGAATAATGGCTGAGGGCTTCTTAAGTCGCTGGTCAAAGCGTAAGGCTGGAAAGTTAGATGATCCAGTAGAGCAGCCCAAAGAAGTTGCCAAGAGCCCAGCACCAGTTTCTCCAGAGGAGCCAGCTCCACCACCGGTAACCTTGGAGGATGTGGAGAAGATTGATCGTTTTGATCCTGATTTTTCTGCCTTCATGAAGCCGGATGTAGATCCTGCTGTGCAGCAGGCTGCGCTTAAAAAGATGTTCACCGATCCACATTTCAATGTGATGGATGGTCTAGATATCTATATAGATGACTATTCCAAGCCCGATCCTTTGCCCCCAGGCATGCTCGAACGAATGGTACAGAGCGATATGCTCGGGCTTTTCAGTAAGCCCGATGCCACGGCCGAAGGGGAAAAGCGGGCAGAAGAGCAAATAGCGTCCTCTCAACCCAATGAGAAGCTTTTGGAGGCTCAAGACCAAACTGATTTAACATCCACAGATTCAACGGCGCAGAAAAAATCTGCTCATTTGGATGAAGTGCCCATAGAGCCTGCCCAGAAAAAAACTTAAGAAGATAGTGCATGAGTCAAAAATTAGTATGTAACTGCAATGGCACCATGCCTTTGGAGACAAAGGCGCTTGGCGTTCCAGTGCATCGTTCCTTATGTAGACAAGAGGTCGGCACTTTCTTAAAAGCGCTTGATGGGTCTGATTCATTGGTGGTTGCCTGCACCCAAGAGGGCGCACTATTTAATGAGCTAGCAGAACAGTCAGAAAAACCTTTGGTAGCACCACTGCGTTTTGTAAATATCCGTGAAGTTGCTGGCTGGACCCAGGAAGCCAAACTATCGGGACCGAAGATTGCATCTTTACTTGCTTTGGCTGACATGCCGGAAGCTGAGCCCGTTCCCGTCGTCAATTATCAAAGCCAAGGTAGGCTCTTAATTGTTGGCGCTGGATCTTTAGCGCTGCCTTGGGCAGAAAAGCTCGGCACTTCATTAGATGTTTCTGTTTTATCTACCGAGCCTGGTGATTTACCTTTGGTGCGCAACTATCCAATCTATACAGGCAAAGTGACTAAGCTGGATGGATACCTTGGTAATTTTTCTGTTGATTGGGATCTCGAGAATCCAATTGATCCAGAGATGTGTACTCGTTGTGGCGCTTGCGTTGAAGCTTGCCCAGAGAATGCGATTGATCTCTCCTTTCAGATTGATTTAAATAAATGCAAGTCGCATCGTTCGTGTGTGACTGCGTGCGCAAGTATTGGCGCAATCTCCTTTGATCGCAAGGAGCATGCACGTAATGCAGAGTTTGATTTGATTTTGGATTTGCGTACTGATCCCAAGATGCGCATGAGCCAAACACCTCAGGGATATTTCGCACCAGGTAAGGATCCGTTGGATCAAGCGATGGTAATAAATCAATTGCTGGAGATGGTGGGTGAGTTTGAGAAGCCAAAATATTTTGTCTATAACGAAAAAATTTGCGCGCATGGCCGCAACGGTAAAGTAGGTTGCAGCGCTTGTATTGATGTTTGTTCGACAGGTGCGATTGGCTCTATATTCAAAAATGGTCAAGGCAGTGTTGAGGTCAATCCGAATCTTTGTATGGGTTGTGGAGCATGTTCCACGGCTTGCCCATCCGGTGCAATGCGTTATAACTACCCTAGCGTACCCCATCAAGGTAAAGAATTAAAAACGATTGCCACGGTATTCACGGCTGAAGCCAAAAAGCTTAATCAAGCTGCGGCACCAAGTCTGCTATTACATACCTTAAAGGCTGGCACCAAAATGATTGATGGCCTGGGCCGCTCTGCGCACGCGATGCCTAAACAATTTGAGGCTTTGCCGTCGTTCGTTATTCCATATGGCGTTGAGCATATTGCGTCTACTGGCTTGGATCTATGGCTGGGTGCGCTCAGTTATGGTTTTGCTGAGGTAGCATTGCTTTTAAGTGGTGACGAGGATCCCGCTTATCGCGCAACTCTTGAAGAGCAGGCGCATCTTGCCAATGCGATATTGAAGGCTTATGGCTTTGATGAGCGCATTCATTTAATCATGGCTCAATCGGTCGATGATTTACAAACAGTTTCTAAAGCAATGGGTGCAATGCGTCAGCGTGGCTCCTTGAGTGCAATTTGCACCCCTGCAAGTTTTGGCTTATCCAATCAGAAACGGGAAACTGTGGAAGCAGTGCTTGAGCATTTGCAAAAACAAGCTAAGACTCCATTGCCAGAGGCGGGCGTCGCTCTACCTAATTCATCTTTGTTGGGCGGTTTAAATATCAATAAAGATGCCTGCACTTTGTGTATGTCTTGCGTCAGTAGCTGTCCTGAGGGCGCGCTATTAGATAATCCAGATGAGCCAATCCTCTCCTTTATTGAGAAGCAGTGCGTTCAGTGCGGCATTTGTGTTCAGACATGCCCAGAGCAAGCTTTGACATTAAACCCCCGTTTGCAAACTGTAGAACAGCGCAAGCAAAAAACAACGCTTAACGAGACCCAAGCTTTTCATTGCATTAGCTGCGGTAAAGCCTTTGGAACTCTGAAGATGGTTGATCTGATGTTGACTAAGTTAGGTGCTCATGGCGCATTTGCGGGCGCGGCAATGGATAGACTCAAGATGTGTGGTGATTGTCGAGTAGTTGATATGGTGAAGAAAGAAACATGAGCGAAATCTCAAAAGAAGCAAAAGATCAGCCCTCAACAGAGGTTGGCGATATCGGTTTACCAGAGGATTTAGCTAGGGCTGACCTCTACGGCTTAATTGCCAGATTTTTTCAATTACCGCCAGATCAAGAACTTTTGGATCAAATTGCTGCGACTGCTAATCAACAGGATGCTGCTGATGAGGCGCCTTTAGCTAAAGTTTGGATGGATGTGGTTGAAGTAGCTAAAAATAATCCTGCCAAAGCTTGGCATGATGAGTTTGATTTGAATTTCATTAGTGTTGGTAAGCCTAACGTTGTTCTCAATGGCTCTTATTACATGGCAGGGCACTTAAACGAGAAGCCACTCGTCAATATTCGTAGGGCGCTTGAGGAGTTTGGTCTTGAGGCTGCCGAGGAGGTGACTGAGACTGAAGACCATATCTCAGCTCTGTGTGAAGTGATGCGCTACTTGATTGCTGGTGATGATGTCGAGATATCAAACCTTACAAATCAAAGGGTTTTTTTCAATGACCACATTCGTCCTTGGTATGACGATTTTTGTAATGCTATCGAGGGTATTCCCGATATGCATCTTTATCATCCAATCGCCGCGCTGACCAGAGAATTCCTAGCAATCGAGGGGCAGAGCTTCGACATGATTTGATGTTGCGTGATTTTGCGGGAAAACCCTTAGGTGCATTTAGATATACATATATGCTAAAAATGCAAATACGAATTACACTTGCTGCAGATCAAGAATAATTAAATAGGAGCATGCCATGAGCACAAAATCCAAAGTTGCTTTAAGCGAAGAAAACAAGCCTTCACGCCGGAAGTTCTTTATTGGTGCAGGCGCTACTGTAGGGGCTGTTGCAGTTGCCTCTCAAACCTCTATTGGCAAAGCTGTCATCCAAGAAATTGGCAGCACTGTAAAAGGTAAGGGCGAAGGCCATACGATTACTGCTCACATGCGTAAGTATTACGAAAGCACCATGCTGTAACTAGTTGCAT
Organism: uncultured beta proteobacterium; assembly: GCA_903995005.1. Lineage (GTDB taxonomy): Bacteria > Pseudomonadota > Gammaproteobacteria > Burkholderiales > Burkholderiaceae > Polynucleobacter. Next base: position 9,492 of record CAJEZV010000032.1, on the reverse strand, counting down.
TACTAAATATTGTTTTAACTGTTACTAAATAAATAAAAAAACTTTTTCAGGGACAACATATGAGTCTGACTCGTAAATCAAACACCCCACAGAGCAGTCGCTCCACATCTCATTTGATTGGTAGCTTGTCGCGCGGTTTAAAAGCGGCGGTACCTACGATGGATCGCCGAACATTCTTGAAGCGTTCGGGTGTTGGCGTTGGTGCTGGTATCGCTGCAAGCCAGCTGACGATGGTGCAAAAGGTTTCTGCTGAGCAAAGCAAAGCAATGCTCGACGGTAAAGGCAAGATCGAAGTTAAAAGAACGATTTGTACCCACTGCTCAGTTGGTTGCGCTACAGATGCTACTGTTGAGAATGGTGTTTGGGTTCGTCAAGATTCTGTATTCGATTCGCCAATCAATATGGGCGCCTACTGTGCCAAGGGAGCTTCCTTGCGTGAGCACGGTCATGGTGACTATCGCTTGCGCTACCCAATGAAGTTGGTTGATGGAAAGTATCAGCGTATTTCATGGGATCAAGCCCTTACTGAAATTACTGCTCAAATGAAGAGCATTCGTGAGAAATATTCTCCTGATGCAATGTATTTCATTGGTTCATCAAAGCACAATAACGAACAAGCCTACTTACTCCGTAAGTGGGTTTCTTTCTTTGGTACAAACAATACAGACCATCAAGCTCGTATTTGTCACTCCACAACGGTTGCCGGTGTAGCAAACACCTGGGGCTATGGTGCGATGACCAATAGCTACAACGATATGATGAACTCTAAAGCTGCCATGTACATTGGCTCAAATGCTGCAGAGGCACACCCAGTTTCGATGTTGAGCTTGTTGCATGCAAAAGAAAATGGTTGCAAGGTAATCGTAGTTGACCCACGTTACACACGTACTGCTGCTAAGTCAGATCAGTACGTACGTATTCGTTCTGGTACTGACATTCCTTTCTTGTTTGGTCTTCTGTATCACATCTTCAAAAATGGCTGGGAAGATAAGAAGTACATCAATGACCGTGTTTACGGTATGGATGAGATCCGTAAAGAGGTAATGGAAAAGTGGACTCCTGCAAACGTTGAAGAAGCTTGCGGTGTACCTGAAGCGCAAATGTATAAAGTCGCTGAAACCTTAGCTAAGAATCGTCCGAGCACGGTTGTTTGGTGTATGGGTCAAACACAGCACACCATCGGTAACTCTATGGTTCGTGCCTCCTGCATTTTGCAGTTGGCCCTAGGTAACGTTGGTAAGTCTGGTGGCGGAACTAATATTTTCCGCGGTCACGATAACGTTCAGGGTGCAACTGACGTAGGTCCTAATCCAGATTCATTGCCTGGCTACTATGGTTTGGCTGCTGGCTCATGGAAACACTATGCAACAGTTTGGGGTGTTGATTATGAGTGGATCAAAGGTCGTTATGCACCAGACATGATGGAGAAATCAGGCACTACCGTTTCTCGTTGGGTTGATGCTGTGCTTGAGAAGAACGACATGATTGATCAGCAAACCAGCGTTAAAGGTTTGTTCTTCTGGGGTCATGCTCCTAACTCACAAACTCGTGGCCTTGATATGAAGCGCGCAATGGACACCTTGGATCTGCTCGTTGTAGTTGATCCATATCCAAGCGCAACTGCTGCAATGGCTGCAATGCCATCAGCAGAAGGTCAGTCAGTAAACAAGAATCGCAATGTTTATTTGCTGCCAGCTGCAACTCAGTTTGAGACCTGCGGAACTGCAACTGCATCTAATCGTTCATTGCAGTGGCGCGAGAAAGTCATCGATCCTTTATTTGAGTCCGTGCCTGATCATGTAATCATGCAAGCGTTTGCTGATCGCCTAGGTTTCGGTGAAGAGTTATCAAAGAACTACAAGATGCTGAGCACCAAGTTTGCTGGTAAGCAATGGAAAGAGCCGCAGATTGAAGATATCTTGCGTGAGATTAATCGCTCCGTTTGGACGATTGGTTACACCGGTCAAACTCCAGAGCGCCTCAAAGCTCACATGAGAATGGTTGCTACATTTGATCCGAAGACCCTCAAGTCACGAGGTGGTGTTGACCCAGTTACTGGTTACGACAAATTGAATAAATAAGGACAAGGCCATGAAAAAAATCATCGCAACAAATCGCTGTAATAACTCTTACTACTCCAAGCCACCAATGTTGAGTCATTTAACTTTGGAATAATCAAAGTGACATTCACGCCCCTTCTAGCGGCTGCCATGAGTGCTTGCAGTAAACCATCATCGGGCCCAAAGTAAGGGGTCGTAATGGTGAGCTCTTCTCGCGCATCAAGAATTGCAGAGAGCAGAACCTGATAGAGAATGTCATCTCGATAAACCGGTCCAGAAGCAAGTTTCTGAGCAATTACATTACCTTCGCTGGGTGAGGTAGCTGGAATACATTCATTAAAGTGGGTAATGCTGGGATTATCAACACTCCAGTCGAAAGCAAATGTCAGTTCAAATTGCGCGGCAACTGGCCCCTCAACACGCACCATGGCATCAACCCACTCACCCACTCCTGAGTCTTGTTTAAAAGTACGGGGATCTACTAGGTTCATGCTGCCTGTCCACACAATCGCGCCGTCAATTACAAAAATTTTCCGATGTAAGCGTAAATCGGCTCGGCGAAACTGGAATCTTCCAATCTGAATTGGTAAAGCTTCCGTTACTTGAATGCCGGCATTACGAAAACGTCGCGGCCATTTAGATTTAAACCAATCTTTGCTTCCCAATGAATCCAGGAGTACGCGACATGCCACGCCTCTTTTGGCGGCAGCTATCATCGCCTCACCAACCTGGTCCGCAGATCCGCCTAAGGCCCAAATATAAAACTCGAGCTGCAAGCTTTGCTTAGCCTGATTAATTTCATTAATGAAGCACTGCAAAATCTCTAAGGAATCCGTGTGTAGTTCAAGCTTATTGCCGGCAACCACAGGAGATCCATTCTTAGCCTCCGCCAAAAGACTTAAGGCCCTAGCCTCTAAAGGCATCAGCTCCCTATCTTTAGCATATTCTTGGCACACCTTCTCGGTGATGTGTGCATACTCGCGATTCATACGAGTAATTTTTCGTGTCAACTTGCGACCAACTGGGCGCTCGCCTATGAGAACGTACAAACTGATACCCAAAACAGGGAAAGTCATCACAATAAAAATCCAGGCAAACGCTACGCCTACTGGTCTTCTCACGGAAATAATGACACCGATAAAGTAGGCGACTAATATGAAGTGAATATATAAAAGCCAATTGATATTGAGCTCAAAAATATTTTTCAAGAAAATACTGAGTAGGTCGTTCATTTAATTTCCAGTTCTGCCGCTATACCCAAATGATCAGATAAGCTCATCCAATCGTGCAAAATTTCTGCAGAATGAATCTTCATCCCGCGTACATAAATTCGATCCATTGCCAATAGCGGTCTAATGCTCGGGAAGGTTTTGGCGGGTGAGCCAGTGAGGGTCTCAAATACTTCTTCAAAGCCAGCCTCTTTCATGGGTGCACCCAAGCGATTACGCCAATCATTAAAGTCTCCCGCGACAATGGTCGGACCATTCTGCGTCAAATCCGCAATATATCCAATGATTTGCTCTAGCTGACGCTCTCTGCCGCGCTCAAATAGAGCTAAGTGCACACAGAAGCAGTGAATTGGCTGATTCACTCCATCTAGTTGAGTGACGCTATGCAATAAGCCTCGTCTTTCAAACCGATAGGCAGAGATATCGTAATTTAGGCCCTTGCGCAAAGGATGCTTCGATAAAATCGCATTACCGTGGTGGCCATCCGGATACTCCATATTTTTTCCATAATGCCAATCATGCCAAAAATCTTCTGACAGAAAGTGCGTTAGCTCTGTTAATGGCCACTGCCCAAATCGCCTAATCCTGCCTCGATGCTCTTGTTGTAATTCCTGAAGAAACAATAAGTCAGGATGATGGCTTCGTATCCTTTGGCGTAACTGATAAATAGTGGAGTGCCGATGTAAAGGAGAAACGCCTTTGTGCACGTTCATGCTCATGACCGTGAAACGAGCGCTTCTATCTTGAGTCATTAAAACTGTCCTGCTGCACGCTGACGTCTTACACGGGCCAAATAGATCTCACCCTCAACTAACTCTTGGCATTGCATGCATTTATTACAAATAGACGCCTGATCCCGCAACTCCTCTATTGAGTCGATAGGATGGGTATCAAGGTACTCTCGCAGGTCCTCATCAAGAACCTCGTTACAGAGGCAAACTACTTCAGCCATAAGTCAGAAATTAGGGGTATGAATTGCATTAAGCTCATTTTGCCATTGCCTTGATAGAATCAGATCCATGTTGACAGCTTTTCAAGACGCTATTGCCCTGCTCGCCCACCTAGATCGGGGGGTTTTAGGAATCGTCCTGGTTTCTCTCCAGGTCAGCTTAACTGCCCTATTTTTTGGGACACTCATTGGTCTACCAATTGGGGCGTTACTCGCTACAGAAGAATTTAAAGGCAAGAAGTGGATCATCGTTGTCTTAAACACTCTAATGGGGGTCCCTACGGTCATTGTTGGGGTGCTGGTATATCTCATGCTATCTCGCTCAGGACCTCTAGGAGCCTGGGGCTGGCTATTTACTACCAAGGGTATGATCCTTGCCCAAATTCTACTGACAACCCCTTTAATTGCAGCCCTAAGCCGTCAAATTCTAGAGGACTCCTGGAGAATTCATCGAGACTCTTTCCTCAGCCTCAGATTGCCATCCTTTTCACGGTTCAAATGGCTCATTTGGGACTGCCGCTTCTCCCTAACAATTGCCATCCTAGCTGGTCTTGCTAGAGCAATTTCTGAGGTTGGTGCCGTCATGATTGTGGGCGGTAATATCGATCATTCGACTAGAACGATGACTACAGCCATCGCTTTAGAAACTAGTAAAGGTGATCTCCCTCTAGCGCTAGCACTGGGCATTGTCTTATTAGGAATTGTTCTATTGGCAAATCTTTTTACATTTGCAGTTCGTCAAATTGCGGAGCGTCGCTATGGGTAATATGGCCGAACAATTTGAGAGGTACATTGAACTCAAAGATATTACGGTTATCAGTAATGGCAGAACCATTCTGAATATTCCTCATGCCATCATTCCGGCTGATCGCATCACTGCTTGCATTGGCCCAAATGGTGCAGGTAAAACTACTTTATTAAAGCTACTAGATGGACTCATCAAACCAGATACTGGAACAGTGAGCTACTCCTTCTCCAATAAGACTGCATTAGTTTTGCATCACACTCCGATGATTAAAGCCTCTACAAAAGCTAATATGAGCATGGTCATGGATACAGACTCTAGTATTAGCACTGTAGAAATTGAACAAGTGCTAGAGCAAGTAGGATTGAAAAGTCTAGCCTCTACACCCGCTCACAAACTCTCCGCCGGGGAAAGGCAGAAGCTATGCCTAGGCCGCGCAATTTTGCAAAAGCCAAACTTAGTCTTGCTAGATGAACCCACTGCTAATTTAGACCCCAACACAACCGAGCAGGTTGAAGAAATGATTCGTGAGTTTGATGTGCAAGACACTGACGTGATTTTTTCTTCACATCAACTTGCTCAAGTGCAAAGACTTGCGCAACACATCATCTTTATTGATCATGGCGAGATAAAGGAAAAGGGACCCGTAGGCCCCTTCTTTTTAAATCCTCAAACACAGGCAGCGAAACGCTACCTACATCAAGAGCTTCTAGCAGACTAATTACTTAGCTGCTGGCGCTGCTGCTACAGGAGCAACAAATGGTGGTGGCGCTGTACAAGCAGCCGGTGCTGGAGTACCAGCGACCTTGTATCGATCCGCCACACGATTTTGAGCTTGGCAGAGCTGAAATGCTCCCATCCTATCGCCATAAGCAGCTTTTGCTTTAGCTAATGTTGCAGCCTCTTGCGCTTCTGGAGTTAAAGGAGGCAACGCAGCCATAACCGATGCCGCAGTAAATGCACAGAATGTAAAAGCGATGATTTTTTTCATGGCCTTGTCCTTATTTATTCAATTTGTCGTACCAGAGCTCATGGTGCTCTTTAGCCCAAGTAGCATCAACATAACCAGTCTTCATGCCATCAATTGAGCCTTGCATACCAATGGTACCGATGTAGATATGGCCCATGGCCATAGCTGACATCAATATTGCGGCACTGCTGTGGATGATGTTGGCAATCTGCATAGTCCCGCGGGTGTATTCAATAGTCATGAATGGCACGATCATATCGAGTACAAAGCCTGATGCAGAAATTACCAATCCTAAGAAAGTCATACCAAACCAGAACCAAACCTTTTCGCCACCATTAAAGAAGCCGGCTGGCACATGCTTGCCACTGAAAATTCCACCGAAGGATAGGAACCAGTCCATATCACCCTTACCAGGTAAATTCTTATGCGCAAACAGCAAGAAGAAAATAACGATACAGATCGTAAATAAAGGGCCCGAGAAGTTATGGATATTTTTACAAACATCCAAGAAGGAACCATATGCCACTCCACCCATAATCGGCATTGCAAAATATTTGCCATACAGAATCATGAGGCCAGTAAATGCTAGGCCTAAAAAGCTCGCCGCCATAGTCCAGTGAACAAAGCGATCAAAGGCGCTGAAGCGCTTAATTTTTACGCCTGACATCGGTTCATGCAACTTGATTGAACCTTTAACCATGTACATCGCAGCGATACCGAAGAATGCAATTGCTAACAACCAACCACCGTAAACAGTGATGACGCCATTACGAATCACACGCCATTGCTCGCCAGAACGCTGAATCAGAACACTAGACTCTTTGTCTGGGATGCTGACGTAGTTATATGGATCGCTATTAGCGGTAGTAAAGATTGATGGATTAGCTGGCTGAGCCTGAGCTTGAGTCCCATTAGCTAGGCTATTGGGATTAGCTGGCACTGACAGGGGTGGAATATCAACTCCACTGGGAGAAGGCAAAGGCGCCATTGCTGCGCGCTCTGCATAACTCATTCCGCTTGCCAGAGTCAGCGACAAACCAGCAGCCACTACCAAAGTGCGTAGAACTTTAGAAAATGATCGTTTCATACACATGTCCTTAAACGTTTTCGTTTTATTTATTGTTGTTTAGCTGATCACTTAACGCGACTGTATTCGTTTTGACCCTGAGTGCGCTTATCAACAGATTCAGTCCAACTGGCTTGATTCTTTGGTGTCCAGTTTTTAGTCATGAAGCCATTATCAGCACCCATATAAGGCGCTACATCAGGACGCTTTGCTGCCTTGGCTGCAATTTCTGGTGGCTCAGAACATGCGGCCATCAGAGTTGCTGCTGCAAAACATAAGCCGAGAGTTTTGAAATTGAATTTCATTATTTAGCTCCTGGAATTTTTGCAGCAGGCGTTGGAGTTGGCGCTGGAGTGTCTGGTCCACCATAAGCAGTAGTCCAACCAAATGCCTTAGAACCCGCATACTTGCCATTCTTTTCACGAGTAGCAACCCGGTTATTGAAGATGCCGGAGATGATATCGCTGTCACCACCAATCAAAGCCTTGGTAGAACACATCTCTGCACAGAGAGGCAACTTACCTTCTGCAAGACGATTACGGCCATATTTCTCAAACTCAGCAACGCTGCCGTTCTCTTCAGGGCCACCGCTACAGAATGTGCACTTGTCCATCTTGCTACGGGAGCCAAAGGCGCCCTTGCTGAGGAACTGTGGCGCACCAAATGGGCATGCAAATGAGCAGTATCCACAACCAATGCAAATATCCTTGTCATGAAGGACAACGCCTTCATCGGTGCGGTAGAAGCAATCTACCGGGCACACAGCCATACAAGGAGCATCGGTACAGTGCATACAAGCAACTGAAATTGACTTTTCTTGGCCGATGATGCCGTCGTTTACCGTAACAACACGGCGACGATTCACACCCCAAGGTACCTCGTTATCGTTCTTACAAGCAGTCACACAGCCGTTGCATTCGATGCATCGCTCTGTGTCGCAGATAAATTTCATTCTTGCCATTGTGTTCTCCTGACTTTATTTTTTGACTTAGGCAAATTTCTCGATTTGACACATAGTGGTTTTAGTCTCCTGCATCATCGTCACTTGGTCGTAACCATAGGTAGTTGCAGTATTGACCGCTTCACCCAAAACGACTGGAGCAGCACCCTCTGGATAATACTTACGCAAGTCATTACCCTGCCACCATCCTGCAAAGTGGAATGGGATAAAGGCAGTTTCTTTATCAACGCGCTCAGTGACTAATGCGCGCACTTTGATCTTGGCACCAGTTGGTGACTTCACCCAAACGTAATCCCAGTTCTTAATGCCGCGATCTGCTGCAGCCTTAGGATTAATCTCCACGAAGTTTTCTTGTTGTAACTCAGCTAACCATGGGTTGGAGCGAGTCTCATCTCCGCCACCTTCGTACTCAACCAAACGACCTGAGGTCAGAATAATTGGGAACTTCTCATAAAGCTTGTTGTTCAAGTTTTGATCTTGGACAGTCTTATAGAGAGTTGGCAAGCGCCAGAAATTCTTTTTATCTGCAGAGGTTGGGTACTTACGCATCATTGCAGCGTTAGTACTGTAGAGCGCTTCACGGTGAACTGGAATCGCATCTGGGAAGTTCCAAACAATTGCACGCGCTTTAGCATTACCAAACGGATGGCAACCATTCTTCATCACAACTCGCTGAATACCACCAGACAAGTCAGTCTTCCAGTTTTTACCTTCTGCTAATTTCTTTTCATCCTCGGTTAACTGATCCCACCAACCAAGCTTTTTCACAAATACGTGATCAAACTCTGGGTAACCTGTGGTGATTGCAGAACCTTTAGAGCAAGAGCCATCCTCAGCCAACAAGCTCTTGCCTTCACGCTCAACACCAAAGTTGGCGCGGAAGTTACCACCACCCTCCATCACACTCTTACTGGTGTCATAGAGATTTGGTGAGCCTGGATGCTTGATTGCGGCTGTTCCATATCCAAGCGCAACTGCTGCAATGGCTGCAATGCCATCAGCAGAAGGTCAGTCAGTAAACAAGAATCGCAATGTTTATTTGCTGCCAGCTGCAACTCAGTTTGAGACCTGCGGAACTGCAACTGCATCTAATCGTTCATTGCAGTGGCGCGAGAAAGTCATCGATCCTTTATTTGAGTCCGTGCCTGATCATGTAATCATGCAAGCGTTTGCTGATCGCCTAGGTTTCGGTGAAGAGTTATCAAAGAACTACAAGATGCTGAGCACCAAGTTTGCTGGTAAGCAATGGAAAGAGCCGCAGATTGAAGATATCTTGCGTGAGATTAATCGCTCCGTTTGGACGATTGGTTACACCGGTCAAACTCCAGAGCGCCTCAAAGCTCACATGAGAATGGTTGCTACATTTGATCCGAAGACCCTCAAGTCACGAGGTGGTGTTGACCCAGTTACTGGTTACGACAAATTGAATAAATAAGGACAAGGCCATGAAAAAAATCATCGCAACAAATCGCTGTAATAACTCTTACTACTCCAAGCCACCAATGTTGAGTC
>CAJEZV010000031.1 GCA_903995005.1 uncultured beta proteobacterium | reverse complement strand
CCACCACCAGCAGATGCTTTAATCATGACTGGGTAGCCTATACCTTGAGCAATCTTCACCGCCTCATCAGTTGTGGCAATCGCCTCGTTATGACCCGGGATCGTATTAACCTTTGCTTCCAACGCGAGTTTCTTTGAAGCAATCTTGTCACCCATTGCAGCAATGGATTGGTATTTAGGTCCAATAAAGACAATGCCCTCTTCTTCGCAACGTTTAGCAAACTGCTCGTTCTCAGATAAAAAGCCATATCCAGGATGAACTGCTTCGGCACCAGTATCTTTGCACGCTTGGATAATGCGGTCCATCACGAGGTAGGACTCACGCGAAGGTGCAGGCCCTATGCACACTGCCTCATCAGCCAATTGCACATGACGCGCTTCTTTGTCCGCCTCTGAATAGACGGCAACAGTCTTGATACCCATCTTCTTGGCAGTACTCATTACACGGCAAGCTATCTCGCCGCGGTTAGCAATCAATATTTTCTTGAACATTTTCGTAGTCATTATCTGTCGGCGCCTTTACAGAGGAATATTGCCGTGTTTACGGGCAGGATTCTTCAAGTCTTTATCTTTCAACATCGCCAAGGAGCGTGCAATACGCTTACGGGTTTCGTGAGGCAGGATGACGTCATCAATATAGCCACGACGTCCAGCCACGAAAGGATTTGCAAACTTTGATTTGTATTCAGCTTCGCGAGCTGTAATCTTTCCTGGATCAGATTTCTCTTCGCGGAAGATAATTTCAACAGCACCTTTGGAGCCCATCACCGCGATCTCAGCGGAAGGCCATGCAAAGTTCACGTCTCCCCGCAAATGCTTAGAGGCCATCACGTCATAGGCGCCACCGTAAGCCTTACGAGTAATTAAGGTCACCTTGGGTACTGTGCAATCAGCATAGGCATAGAGTAGTTTTGCGCCGTGCTTAATGATGCCGCCGTACTCTTGCGCAGTGCCTGGCATAAATCCAGGAACATCGACCAAAGTAACAACCGGAATATTGAAGGCGTCGCAGAAACGTACAAATCGGGCAGCCTTAATGGATGCTTTGATATCTAAACAACCAGCCAAAACCAATGGTTGATTCGCTACGATACCAATAGAACGCCCTTCCATACGAGCAAAACCAATCACAATGTTTTTGGCATAGTCAGGCTGCAGTTCGAAGAACTCACCGTCATCAACAATCTTCTCAATCAACTCTTTCATGTCGTAGGGTTGATTTGGGTTTGATGGAACCAATGTATCCAATGAAAAATCAAACTCTTCATTACGATTTGCACCTTTAATGAGCGGTGGTTTTTCACGATTCGAGAGCGGTAAATAGTTAAAGAAACGACGCAACATCATGATCGCATCAACATCATTGTCAAACGCTAAGTCGCAAACCCCAGAAACGGTTGAATGCGTTACAGCACCGCCTAATTCTTCAGCGGTAACATCCTCATGCGTTACCGTCTTGACAACTTCAGGGCCCGTCACGAACATGTATGAGCTGTCTTTCACCATGAAGATAAAATCAGTCAGCGCTGGCGAATACACCGCGCCACCAGCGGATGGACCCATGATTAAAGAAATCTGTGGAATCACGCCGGAAGCAGTAACGTTGCGCTGGAAAATCTCTGCATAGCCGCCCAATGAAGCAACACCCTCTTGAATGCGGGCACCGCCAGAGTCATTTAATCCAATCACAGGCGCTCCAACCTTAAGGGCTTGATCCATGATTTTGCAAATCTTCTCTGCATGTGCCTCTGATAAAGATCCACCTAAAACAGTGAAATCTTGTGAGAACACAAACACTAAGCGACCATTAATCATTCCATAACCAGTAACTACACCATCACCTGGCACAGTTTGATCAGCCATTCCGAAATCATGACAACGATGTTCTACGAACATATCCCACTCTTCGAAAGTACCAGCATCAAGCAAAAGCTCAATACGCTCACGGGCCGTTAATTTTCCCTTGGCATGCTGAGCCTGAATACGCTTTTGCCCACCACCCAATCGGGCAAGCTCGCGCTTCGCTTCCAGTTGTTGAATGATTTCCTTCATTTACTACTCCTTAGAAAAATTCATGGCCCATGGACTCTAATAAGCGTCTTGCCGCCACTGAAGCCGCCATAGTTCCTTGGTTTACTTGAGCACTTAAGATCGGCAATAACTCCTGGACTGCTGCATTGTTACGAAATGCAGTCTTTAGCCCAGCATCGATTCGATCCCACATCCACGCTCCCGCCTGTTGTTTGCGACGAGATTCAAATTTGCCATTTGCTCTTTGTAGTTTTTCAAAATGGGTCACTTTGTCCCATAGTTCAGGCACGCCTTTGCCTTCAAGAGCGCTCAATGTGATCACCGTCGGATGCCAAAACTCTTGATCATGTGAAGCGTGATCTGGATTCCCCTGAAAACCCAATAGACGTAAGGAGCTCGTGATAAATAATTGCGCCCACATTGCCGCATCTGGATCAATATCCACCTTATTGATGGCAATCAAATCCGCAATTTCCATTACACCTTTTTTGATAGCCTGTAGATCATCTCCCGCATTAGGCAACTGCAATAGCAAGAACATGTCTGTCATGCCCGCAACTGCAATTTCACTTTGCCCTACGCCAACTGTTTCAACAATGATGACGTCAAAACCAGCCGCCTCAGCTACCAACATAGCCTCACGGGTTTTTTCTGCAACGCCCCCCAAGGTTCCGGAAGATGGGCTTGGTCTGATGAAGGCACCCTCTAAAACAGAGAGGCGCTCCATCCGGGTTTTATCACCCAAAATGGATCCGCCCGACAAACTGGAGGATGGATCAATTGCCATTACCGCAACGCGATGTCCTTTTTCGATAAGGTATAAACCTAGCGTTTCGATCAGCGTAGATTTACCTACGCCTGGAACACCAGAAATACCCAAACGAAATGATTTGCCTGTCTTAGGAAGAAGGCTATTGAGTACTTCATCGGCACGCTTACGATGATCTAAGCGGGTCGATTCAAGCAAAGTAATGATCTTAGCTAATGCACGACGCTGCTGGGGCGATGGTGCACCAGTAAGGTCATTAACTAAAGCCTGATCAGCAGCTTCGAGCATGCTCTGGATTCCTCATTAGGCGGGTTTGACTGATTTACGAATTTGTTCAAGCACATCCTTAGCCGAAGCTGGGATTGGTGTGCCTGGACCATAGATGCCCTTCACGCCTGCCTCATAGAGAAACTCGTAATCTTGTCTTGGAATCACGCCACCCACAAATACGATGATGTCATCTGAACCTTGTTTTTTTAGCTCTGCAATAATGGCGGGTACTAAGGTTTTATGGCCTGCTGCCAGAGTGGAAACGCCCAATGCATGAACATCATTCTCAATCGCTTGGCGTGCGCACTCTTCAGGAGTCTGGAACAAAGGTCCGATATCGACATCAAAACCGAGGTCTGCATAGGCAGTCGCAACTACCTTAGCGCCACGATCATGTCCGTCTTGGCCAAGTTTAGCAATCATCACGCGCGGGCGACGACCAAAATCTTTTGCGAAGTCGGCAATTTCTACTTTGAGTTTTTCCCAGCCCTCGGCTGAGTCATAGGCAGCTGCATACACACCGGTCACCTTTTGAGTATCGGCGCGATGGCGCCCGTAAACTTTCTCCAATGCATCAGATACTTCACCAACCGTAGCGCGTAAACGCATGGCATTTACGGCCAACTCCAACAAGTTCCCCGTGTTGTCCTCGGCAGCCTTGGTTAATGCCTCTAATGCGGCCTGTACTTTTTTACTATCACGCTTTGCTCTAATTTCTTTTAAGAGCGCCACTTGACCTTCTCGAACACGATCGTTATCGATCATTAAAACATCGACAAGATCTTCTTTTTCAAGCTTGTATTTATTGACGCCAACAATGACGTCAGCGCCAGAATCAATTTTGGCTTGCTTCTCAGCAGCGGAGGCTTCAATCTTCAATTTAGCCCAACCACTTTCAACCGCCTTGGTCATACCACCCATAGCATCCACTTCTTGAATGATTTCCCAGGCCTTATCAGCCATCTCTTGTGTGAGGTTCTCCATCATGTAAGAACCGGCCCAAGGATCAATCACGCTAGTGATATGGGTTTCTTCTTGCAGGATTAATTGCGTATTACGAGCAATTCGGCTTGAAAACTCTGAAGGCAAGGCAATTGCCTCATCAAATGAGTTTGTATGGAGTGATTGTGTACCGCCAAATACGGCTGCCATTGCCTCAACAGTCGTTCTCACTACGTTGTTATAAGGGTCTTGCTCTGTTAATGACCAACCTGAGGTTTGGCAATGCGTACGCAACATTAAAGACTTTGGATTCTTTGGCTCAAAGGACTTCATGATGCGCCACCACAATAATCTTGCAGCGCGTAATTTAGCAACCTCTAAATAGAAGTTCATACCAATCGCAAAAAAGAATGACAAGCGACCAGCAAAGCCGTCGACATCTAATCCTTTTGCAAGAGCTGTTTTGACATACTCTTTACCGTCGGCCAATGTGAATGCCAATTCCAAAACTTGATTAGCACCAGCTTCTTGCATGTGATAACCCGATATGGAAATCGAGTTAAATTTGGGCATATGTTTGGCGGTGTATTCAATAATGTCGCCAATGATGCGCATTGATGGCTCTGGCGGATAAATGTAGGTATTGCGCACCATGAACTCTTTCAGAATATCGTTCTGAATCGTTCCAGAAAGCTGCTCCTGCTTAACCCCTTGCTCCTCACCAGCGACGATATAGCCTGCCAGCACCGGCAATACAGCGCCATTCATCGTCATCGATACAGACACCTTATCTAACGGAATACCATCAAACAAAATCTTCATGTCTTCAACAGAATCAATGGCAACGCCTGCCTTGCCTACGTCACCAGTCACACGTGGATGATCTGAGTCATAGCCACGATGAGTAGCTAAATCAAATGCAACTGATACGCCTTGACCTCCAGCAGCTAATGCCTTGCGATAAAACGCATTCGATTCTTGCGCAGTTGAAAATCCAGCATACTGACGAATTGTCCAAGGACGTACTGAATACATAGTGGCTTGAGGGCCACGCAAAAACGGCTCAAATCCAGGCAAGGTATTTGTATAGTTCAAGCCTTCGGTATCTGCAGACGTATACAGCGCTTTTAATTGAATACCGTCAGGCGTATTCCAGCCCAGCTTCTCAACATCACCATTCGGTGCAGATTTCTGGGCTGACTTTTTCCAGGCATCCAAATTCGATTCTGGAACTGCCGGCCATGAATTTTTTGATGAACCGTTGATTTCTGAACTCACAAAATACTCCTGGTAAATTTGTTGCATTGCACCTAATTTCTCTAATTCTGCTTGACTATTTAGAATTTGTCCAGCTATAATGTATTCATAATTATGAATACAAAACTAATTAATCGACCACTATATGAAGAGGTAGCCGACAGACTACGGGAACAGATATTTACTAAGCAATTAGCTCCTGGAAGCTGGTTGGACGAGCAATCACTAGCGGAACAATTCGGAATAAGCAGAACGCCAATGCGTGAAGCCATCAAGGTTCTGGCTTCTGAGGGGCTGATTACCATCAAGATGCGCCGAGGCGCCTACGTTACAGAAGCCAATCGTGGTGATTTAGAGCAAATCTTCACGGTCTTATCGCTTTTAGAGTGTCAGGCAGCTAAAGAATCTGCCCTAAAGGCTACTGAAGATGAATTAAACCTCCTAGATCACCTGCACCACCGGCTAGAAAAAGCAGCTGCAGACCGAGATATTGAGCAATTCTTCGAGATTAATGGCAAATTTCATGAACTTATTCAAGAAATTGCTGGAAATCGCTGGATGAATGGCGTGATTGCAGATTTACGGAAAGTACTCAAACTCCATCGCAAAGATTCATTAACCAGCACCGGGAGACTTCAGGCCTCACTTGTTGAGCATCGCGACATCCTCAGGGCTATTCTCAAACGGGATGAATTGGCGGCAGAAGCGGCCATGAGAAAACACTTTACCCATGGATTAGAAGCCCTTAGATAAAAGTAAACCCTCTAAAGAACAAAGGCTTAGAAGAATATTCTAAGCCTTTGCTTTGTCTGTTACTGCTAGAGCTTACTTCTTAACAACGAAGTTTCCAGGTAAAGAAGAAATGTAAGCCGCAATGTCCTGCATGTCAGCATCAGAGAAGGCTTGAACCTGTGATCCCATGATGGCGTTATTACGGCCATATTGTGGGTTGCCATTACCTACTTTGTACGCTTTTAGTGCGTAGTAAAGATAGTCCGAATATTGACCCGCAAGCTTTGGATAAACCGGCAAGATTGGTGTATTGAGTCCAGCACCATGACAAGAAGCGCAATTGGCTTTCTCTACAAGTGCCTTACCTTTATCTACGCTAGCAGCATTTGCAATGCCAATGCTTGAAAGCAAAAATACTGTAATTAGTGCGAATTTCATAAACGTGCCTCTATCACTTCAATGGGTTGTTAGGTGAGCTGGCTGTTTGCGCAGCATAGTATTCGCCAAGATCGGCCATATCTTGCTCAGAAAGGCTGCCTGCAATGGCGCGCATTGTTGGATGCTTTCTTTCGCCCTTTTTGTACGCGGCTAAAGAGCTAGCGATGTAGGCTGCATTTTGGCCGCCCAACATTGGAACCTTATAAACCAAAGGATAGTCAGCGCGATACTCAGGAATAGAGTGACAGCCAACGCAAAGCCATGACTTGCTACTGCCGGCAGCAGCGTTACCTTTTACTTCTTGTGCTTGGGCAGCAAAACCTGTCAGCGCAAAAGTAAAGGCAAGAAGCAATTGAGGAAGAATTGTTAGTTTTTTCATAGAAATCTGTATTAATGAGTTCGATTTAAATCAATCTGCAAGAGTATAGCGGACTGAGGCGTTCAGAGCCATTGTTTAGGCCATTTGGCCGAGCAAAATCCGTAAAAACACAGAAAAATACTGGGCTAAAGCGCTTCCCAGTAAGATTCATCATCTAGTTAATATGGATGCAAAAACATGAGCAATACTTACCTTGATCGCCTTAAATCCCTTGGGATTGAGTTACCCCTAGCTGGACCCCCTGCCGCTGCTTATGTCATGGCTGCCACTTCAGGCAATACCGTTTTCCTATCTGGCCATATTGCCAAGAAAGATGGCAAACCTTGGGTTGGAAAGTTGGGCAAAGATATGGATACCGAAGCCGGCAAAGCTGCGGCCAGATCAATTGCGATTGATTTGATGTCTACATTGCAGAGTCACTTAGGCTCATTAGATAAAGTTAAACGCATTGTCAAGGTGATGGGTCTTGTAAATTCAACCGATCAATACACTGAACAACACTTAGTTATTAATGGCTGTTCCGAATTACTTTTTGAAGTTTTTGGGGATGCAGGCAAGCACGCACGAAGTGCATTTGGTGTGGCGCAAATTCCCTTGGGTGCTTGCGTTGAAATTGAATTAATTGCTGAGATCTAAATTCAAGTACGTTGCAAATCAAACTTGCTGATGTCGGCATCGGTGTCAACATCAGCAATATAAGCCTGATTATCCGTAGCAAAAATCTGCACCAGCTCTGGATTCTGATCCATAAAGAGCCTGCATACCATTTCTGGAATCGCCAAAATATCTCTGATTACTTTGCGTGAAAATACCACGGGGTTCCCGCGCTGTTGCCCTACCATAGGCAATATTACTTCTTTGTGTTGATCACGTTGTTCAAATTGCCTGAGTAATGCATCAATCTCATTGCTATCCACTAAAGGTTGATCACATAGAGCTACCAGTAGAACCTCGTAATCACTTTTTAAATTCTCAAGACCGAGACGCACAGAAGATGACTGTCCCAATTTAGGATGCGGATTGAGTACCGATTGAATTGGTAAATCATGATCCTGCCGGCGCTGTTTTAACTCTGCCTCAATCGCCTCTTCATGAAAACCAGTGACAACAACAAATTCAATTGGGGAGAATGCCTCAAGTGAATGACAGAAGTGACTTAAAAGGCTCCTCCCCCCCTTTTGCAGAAGTACCTTGGGAATTGAACCCAGCCGACTACCCTCACCTGCGGCAAGTAATAGCACTGCCAGGCGAAGATGAGGGAGGCTGGGTTGCTTACCTAAAGATGTCATTAGCGTGATAATAAATAGGAAACTAAAAAAATAAACGATAAAGATAAAAACACAGCATGAACAGCACAGATTTAAGCGTCCTCCAATCTGCCGTTAGTTGGCTTAAAGCTGGCCACTCGGTGGCAATTGCAACAGTGGTGCAGACTTGGGGCTCTGCTCCGAGACCGATTGGCTCATGGCTTGCCATTCGGGATGATGGCCAAGTATCGGGATCCGTATCAGGCGGCTGCGTTGAAGATGATTTAATTCGTCGCGTACAAACAGAAATTTTGACAAGGAATACCCCTGAAATGGTGGTTTATGGAGTGAGTCAGCAAGAAGCTGCTCGCTTTGGTCTTCCCTGTGGTGGAACCTTAAGACTATTAGTTGAGCCAGAACCAGAACTTGCAGTGCTAGAAAAACTGCTTGAGCAAATCTCCTCTCATCAAATCACCCGCCGCACAGTAAATCTAAGTACAGGCAAATCGACTTTAAGAGACGGATCTCGTCATGATGAATTTGTTTGCAACGATCAAGAAATGCAAACCACTTACGGGCCACGTTGGCGCATGGTCATTATTGGTGCTGGCCAACTGTCGCTCTACACAGCAGACTTTGCCCTTGCATCTGATTTTGAGGTGATTGTGATTGACCCTCGTGAAGAATATGCCGAAGGCTTAAATCGTGACGATATTATTTTCTTTAAAGGCATGCCAGATGATGTATTGCTTGAGATTGGGGTTGATCCACATACAGCGGTCGTAGCACTCACTCATGATCCAAAGTTAGATGACATGGCGCTCATGGAGGCCCTCAAATCTTCTGCCTTTTATGTCGGCGCATTGGGAAGTCGCAAGAACACTCAAAAACGCAAGGAGCGACTTTTAGAATTCGATCTCAACCAAGAACAGATTGATAAGCTGCATGGACCTGTGGGACTTTATATCGGGGCACTTACCCCGCCAGAGATCGCGGTATCGATTCTGGCTGAGGTGATAGCCGTTAAATACGGCATTAGCGTTCCCAAGAAAAACTAATTTTTCTGGTTTACTTAATTCGCTTTCAGCTTGCCATCTTTTAGACGTGGCTCAACAAAGTGTCCTTTGCGTGCACGATTACCAGCAAATGATTTGAGCGTCTTTGCATCTAAATTGAGTTCTGTTGGTTTACCGGCACGGCCAGCACCAGCATAAGTAGCGCCATTCGGACCAACCGCGATAGCTGAAGCCAAGAATTCTTTATCGTCTAGACCCATCAAGATCACGCCTTTACCACCAGTAGGCAAACGCTTTAGCTCATCTAAAGGAAATACCAATAATTTAGAGGCTTGTGACAAGCAGGCAACCTGCTTCATGCCAACCTTAACTTTGACTGCACCCAAAGGCGCGTCGCCAGTAACCTTGGCATCAATACTCACAAAAGATTTTCCTGCTTTATTGCGGGTACTCATGTCGGCCACATTCGCTAAGAAGCCATAACCTGCTTTAGTAGAGAGCAAAACTAAATCATCTGGCTGACCAGCATAGTAAGCAACCATTTGCGAACCAGGGGCCAAATTAACAAAGCTAGTTAATGGCGAACCATCGCCACGAGCTCCTGGCAATTCACTGACAGGCACCGTATAGACACGACCATCACTACCGAAGCCTTGCATGACATCAACCGTACGAACCTCAAAGGTGTCATACATGGCATCACCCGCCTTAAAGCTAAATTGAGTTGGATCATGCTCATGACCCTGACGCACCCGTACCCAACCTTTTTGAGAAACGATCACTGTCACTGGTTCATCGATTACTTTGGTTTCTGCAACAGCACGCTTGTCTTCCTGAATCAAGGTGCGACGATCGTCGCCAAAGTCCTTCATGTCAGATTCGATTTCTTTCACAATGCGCTTACGGAGTGTTGTATCACTCTGTAGCAAGCCCTCTAAATCATCTCGCTCAGCTTTGAGTTCTTTAAGCTCTTGCTCAATCTTGATACCTTCAAGACGCGCCAATTGACGCAAACGGATATCAAGAATATCTTCAGCTTGGCGATCGGAGAGTTTGAATTCTTTAATCAGATCAGCCTTTGGCTCATCGCTATTGCGAATGATCTTGATGACCTTGTCAATATTGAGAAGAACGATTAAGCGCCCTTCCAATATGTGCATGCGGTCTTTGACTTTACCCAAGCGGTACTGGGTGCGGCGGGTAACCGTAGCAACCCTAAACTCAACCCACTCCGACAGAATCTCTTTGAGACCTTTTTGGCGTGGACGACCATCATTGCCAATCATCACCAAGTTCATTGGTGCATTGGATTCTAGGGAAGTATGGGCTAGCAAAAGATTAACGAATTCATTGACATCAATATTTTTACTCTTAGGCTCAAACACCAAACGAACTGCAGCATCTTTACTAGACTCATCGCGAACGCCATCTAAGACATTCAGAATGGTGGACTTGAGATTGTTTTGCTCTGGCGTGAGAGTCTTTTTACCTACCTTCACTTTTGGATTGGTGATTTCTTCAATCTCTTGTAATACACGCTGAGAAGAAGTTGCAGGAGGCAATTCATTGACTGCGATCTGCCATTGACCACGAGCTAACTCTTCAACAGACCAGCGAGCGCGCACTTTAATGCTGCCACGGCCGGTTTCATAGATCTGTGCAATCTCTGCTGTAGAGGAAATAATCTGTCCGCCACCCGGATAATCAGGGCCAGGCATGATGCCGAGCAAATCAGCGGTTGAGAGCTTTGGAGACTTCATTAAAGCAATTGCAGCGCTCGCAACTTCACGTAAATTGTGGGAAGGAATCTCGGTTGCCATACCAACGGCAATACCAGATGCACCATTTAAAAGAACAAACGGCAGGCGTGCTGGCAATAACTTAGGCTCCTGGAATGAGCCATCATAGTTAGGCGCAAAATCAACCGTTCCTTCATCGATTTCACTTAATAGCAAACCAGCAATCTTGGTGAGGCGTGCTTCGGTGTAACGCATTGCGGCAGCACCATCACCATCCCGTGAGCCGAAGTTACCTTGGCCATCAATTAAGGGGTAGCGCAATGAGAAGCTTTGCGCCAAACGCACTAATGCGTCATAAGCAGATTGATCTCCGTGCGGATGAAACTTGCCCAATACATCACCGACTACACGGGCACTCTTTACTGGCTTAGCATCAGCACGCAGGCCCATTTCATTCATAGAGAACAAAATACGGCGTTGAACTGGCTTCTGGCCATCAGCCACTTCTGGAAGTGCACGGCCTTTTACAACGCTAATGGCGTAATCAAGATAAGCACGCTCTGCGTAGACTGCTAAGGTCAAACTGTCTTTGTTGTCTTCGTTCAGATCCATTGTTTTAGGATCATGAGGATCGCTTGGGCCCTTGGGACCTTGAGGAGATGGGCTGGCTTTAGGTGCTTCGTCTATCTCAACGATATCCATCTCTATGGGACTGGAAAACAAATCCGCTTGCTCTGCAGCAGGTTTTTTGCTTGGAGTTTTCTTGGTTGCCATTAAATATCCGCCTCAACTTCGTTGCCGCGCTCTTCGAGCCAATCACGTCTGGCACCAGATTCAGATTTACCCATCAACATATCCATGGTTTTAAAAGTTTCATCTTCGGTCCAGGATCCTAGTGTTACTGGTAGTAAACGTCGTGTATCAGGATTTAGAGTGGTATCCCATAATTGCTCAGCGCTCATCTCACCAAGACCTTTAAAGCGGGAGATTTGCCAAGCCGATTCTTTCACGCCATCTTTACGCAATTTATCTTCAATCGCTTGTAACTCACTTGCATCCAGTGCATAAATTTTTTGCGCTGGTTTTTTACCGCGCGCTGGAGCATCCACTCTAAATAGTGGCGGTCTCGAAATATGCACATGCCCTAAATCAATGAGTTTTGGGAAATGTTTATAGAACAAGGTTAATAGGAGCACCTGAATATGGGCGCCATCAACGTCAGCATCAGACAATATGCACACTTTGCCGTAACGCAAGTTCGATAAATCGGGATCATCATTTAAACCGTGAGGATCTACCCCAATGGCTACTGCGATATCGTGTACTTCATTGTTGGCAAATAAGCGGTCTCGCTCTGCTTCCCAGGTATTGAGTACCTTGCCGCGTAATGGGAGGATGGCTTGGTATTCCTTATTGCGGCCCATTTTGGCTGAACCACCCGCTGAGTCACCCTCCACTAGGAAGATTTCATTAATAGCAATGTCTTGGCTCTCACAGTCGGTGAGTTTGCCTGGGAGCACTGCAACACCAGAAGATTTTTTCTTCTCAACTTTTTGACCAGCTCTTGTTCTTGCTTGGGCTTGCTTAATAACGAGATCAGCAAGTTTGCGACCGTAATCAACGTGTTGATTTAACCAAAGCTCTAGAGCAGACTTTGCATAGCCCGATACCAATCTCACAGCATCCCGAGAATTTAGGCGCTCTTTAATTTGTCCCTGAAACTGTGGATCCAAAACCTTGGCAGACAAAATAAAAGATGCGCGCGCAAATACATCCTCAGGCATGAGCTTGACACCCTTAGGTTGCAGAGCATGCATTTCAATAAAGCCTTTTACAGCATTAAAGAGGCCTTCACGCAAACCACTTTCATGAGTACCGCCGGCAGGAGTTGGAATCAGGTTGACATAACTCTCGCGGACTGGCGCGCCATCTTCAGTCCAGCAAACTACCCATGCAGCACCCTCACCTTCGGCAAAGGAATCATCCTCACCTGTACCAGTGGCGTATTGCTCGCCCTCGAATGGTGGAATGACTTCTGGACCATGTCCAGCCTGGGCAATCGCTTCATTAAGGTAGCCGCGCAAGCCTTGAGCGTATTGCCAAGTTTGACTCTCGCCAGATTTTTCTTGAATCAGCGTGACCTTCACACCTGGCAATAAAACAGCCTTCGAGCGTAAGAGGCGAATCAGATCAGCCATTGGTATGGCTGAGCTATCGAAATACTTTCCATCAGGCCAGGCACGAACGCGTGTGCCATGAGACTTATCTTCTTTAGAGGATGGTTTTGTTTTGAGCTTCTCAATCACCTTGCCATCAGCAAAGGTTAAGGTAGAAATCTGTCCATCGCGCCAAACGGTGACTTCCAATCTCTTCGATAGTGCATTGGTTACAGAAACACCAACACCATGCAAACCACCAGAGAATGCATAAGCACCACCAGAACCTTTTTCGAATTTGCCACCAGCGTGTAATTGGGTAAAGACAATTTCCACTACTGGTAACTTTTCTGTTGGATGCATACCAACCGGAATACCTCGGCCGTCGTCTTCAACGCTGACACTACCATCGGTATGCATGGTCACAATGATTTGCTTACCAAATCCGCCTAAAGCTTCATCAGAAGCGTTATCCAATACCTCCTGAATGATATGCAGGGGGTTATCGGTTCGGGTGTACATTCCCGGGCGCTGACGGACTGGTTCTAGGCCTTTTAGGACCTGAATCGACGATTCACTGTATTCGGAAGTTTTACGGGTAGCCATGCGCGCAAATTGTAGTCATGTCTGAGCTTAAAGCCGAACTTTTCAAGAATTCCCCTGTCATCCATGCCAAAATCAGGGGATGGGAGCCTTAAGTCATATTCGAGTTTTAGACCTTAGCCGTGTGCTGGCAGGTCCTTGGTGTGCTCAGAACCTGGCCGACCTTGGTGCTGACGTTATTAAGGTCGAGCGCCCTGGAGCGGGAGATGACACCCGCCATTGGGGCCCTCCCTTCGCGAAAGATGCCGCTGGCAAAGAAACTGAAGAATCTGCCTATTTTATTTGCATCAATCGAAATAAGCGCTCTATTACGGTGGACATTGCCAAGCCTGAAGGTCAAGAAATTATTCGCCAGCTTGCAGCAGATTCAGATGTTGTGATTGAAAACTATAAGGTTGGAGATCTAGCTAAATATGGGCTCGACTATGAGAGCCTCAAAAAAGTGAAGCCAGATGTCATTTATTGCTCGATCACAGGGTTTGGTCAAACTGGTCCCTATGCTCATCGCCCTGGCTATGATTTCATCATCCAAGGCATGGGTGGCTTTATGAGTGTTACCGGCGAAGCGCATGATTTTGAAGGTGCCAGTCCACAAAAATCAGGCGTAGCCATTGCTGACATCTTTACGGGAATGTATGCCTCTTCCGCTATTTTGGCGGCAGTTATCCATCGTGATCGCACGGGTGAAGGTCAATACATTGATATGTCCTTACTGGATACGCAAATAGCCGTGATGGCCAATGTGTCAAGCGCCTACCTTACTTCTGGTGAAGTGCCTAAGCGCTGGGGTAATGCCTCTGCCATCATCGTTCCTTATCAAACTTTTCCAACATCAGATGGTTGGATGATTGTAGCTGCTGGTAATGATGGTCAATTTAGACATTTTGTGACGGTAGGCGGAGAGGCCCATTTGGCCGACAACCCTCTTTATGTAAACAATCCATTGCGGGTGCAGCATCGCAAAAAATTAATTCCCTTGCTAGAGCAAATGACACGGAAGAAAACTAAAGGGGAATGGATTGCCTTATTGGAGCAAGCAAATGTTCCATGCGGACCCATTAATGATTTCAAAGAAGTATTTGAAAATGAGCAGG
>CAJEZV010000030.1 GCA_903995005.1 uncultured beta proteobacterium | reverse complement strand
TCCCTCAAAGCCGATGCTCATGACTTAAGTCCAGTGGTGATGGTTGGTGGCGATGGCTTAACTCCTGCCGTAATTAAAGAAGCCAAGCTTGCCATTGGTCATCATGGCCTCATTAAGGTTCGCGTCTTTGGTGATGATCGTGAAGCACGTGTAGCGATATACGAAGAGCTCTGCGACAAACTCGATGCTGCGCCAGTCCAACATATTGGCAAGCTACTGGTTCTGTGGAAACCCAAAGATGTAGTTGAGGAGGCATTTTCAAATCTCAGTAGATCATCAAAGCAGACCAAGAAATCATTACAAGCTCCACGCACTAAACGTCAGCCAAATCGTGCTCCAACAAAA
This sequence comes from uncultured beta proteobacterium, assembly GCA_903995005.1. GTDB lineage: Bacteria > Pseudomonadota > Gammaproteobacteria > Burkholderiales > Burkholderiaceae > Polynucleobacter. The sequence continues at coordinate 15,750 of CAJEZV010000030.1, read as the reverse complement.
TCTGGTGTTCGTACCAGCACCTCAGAACGATCAGATCGACGCTCTGCTTCGAATGCTGCACCATTTGCCAGAGCTGCAGCTGTGAAATCTGCTACGCCAAAGAAACGTGTGCTGCGCTCTGAAGCAGCTGAATCAAAAATTGGCTGGTCATCACCAGGCTATCGTAAAGCTGCTGCTGCACCCGCTCCGATTAAGAAGCGGAAAGTACGCATGAGTAGTACTAAGAAAAAATCGCTTGGGTCTTAATCGACTGAGCTGATTCAAACAACGCCGCTAGTCGGCGTTTTTTATTACCTGTTGTTAGCTTACTTTGATATTGATGAATTTGGCTTAGTGAGATGCCAAACCAGATAAAGGCCCAGCGCGCTCTGAATCATAAAGACGATACTAGAAGCGCCGTGGAGTTTTCCAAATAGATCGGCCGATGGCGAGAGCATCACAGGCATTCCATTAAGCAGAGCCTGATCTCTCAGGGTATTCATCCAGGGGATAAATACAAATGAAGCCGCCACCGAACAGAGCAACATGCCCAATAGAATTAGTCGAATGACTCTGTACTGAGTGAGACCGCGGGTAACGAGCAGATTTGCAAGCACCATCAGTGCAATACAAACAATCGTACTGACATAAGCCTCTACTTTAAAGATGCTACCGGCAACCATGCCAGCGACTTGACGATCGGTAAGTGTGCCAAAGATTGTTGGTGCAACCAAATATCCAACGGTAAGAATGCTACCAACCCAAAGACCAGCAACTAAGATAAAAAGGCGTTGTGCGCCAGCATGCATAAGATTAGCTGCTCTTAATATTGCGCTTAGATATAGCGTACTGCCAAAATCTCAACTTCGCGGTTACCGCCTGGCGCTTGAACAGCAACCACATCACCCTCTTCCTTGCTAATCAAGGCACGGGCAATTGGAGAACTAATCGAGATTTTGTTAGAGGCAATATCAGCTTCATCGTCACCGACAATTTGATAAGTAAATTTAGTTCCATCCTCAAGATCCTCCAAATCTACAGTAGCACCGAACACGATGCGACCAGAAACATCTAGTGAAGCAGGATCAATAATCTGCGCTGCAGAAAGCTTGCCCTCTAACTCCTGAATACGGCCTTCAATGAAACCTTGCTTTTCTTTTGCAGCGTCGTACTCGGCATTCTCAGAGAGATCGCCTTGGGCGCGGGCCTCAGAAATAGAAATAATCACTGCCGGGCGCTCAACATGCTTAAGACGGTGCAGCTCCTCTTTCAGGAGTTCTGCACCGCGTTTGGTAAGGGGAATTGTGCTCATACTGCCAACCTAACTTAAATTCTTGCGCTCAATTGCGCGAACAAAAGTTGATTTTAGATTAAATGAGCTTCCGATGTAAGTCTTGCAAGGAATAGACCTCTAGAGACTCTTTGCTGCCTTTTTGGGAAGCTAGAAGCCCATCCATTACCGCCCGTGCTGCACTAATAGTCGTGTAGTAAGTCACGCCATTGGCTTGGGCACTAGTTCGGATAGACCGAGAGTCCGCAATAGCAGTGCGGGTTTCATCCACGGTCGTGAATACTAGGGAAATTTCACCATTTTTGATGAAATCCACAATATGCGGACGACCATCTTTCACCTTATTGACCACACGGACCGGCAAACCAGCTGCCTCTATTGCTGCTGCAGTACCTTTGGTAGCAACCATCGGGAAACCTAACTGATGTAAAAGTTTGGCAACCTCAACTGCTTTAGGCTTATCGCTATCTTTCACAGTTAGTAATACGGTTCCACTTTTCGGTAACTTGATACCAGCGCCCAATTGGGATTTGAATAAAGCCTCACCGAAAGTCTTGCCAACACCCATAACCTCACCAGTGGAGCGCATCTCTGGTCCAAGAATGGGATCAATGCCAGGGAACTTATTAAACGGGAACACGGCTTCTTTTACAGAGAAGTAAGGCGGTTTGACTTCTGCCTTAATGCCTTGCTGCTCTAGAGTTTGACCCACCATGCAGCGTGCAGCAATTTTGGCCAACTGTAGACCAGTTGCTTTGGAAACAAACGGCACGGTACGTGAAGCACGTGGATTCACTTCCAAGACATAAATAACATCATTGCCATCAACATTTTGAATCGCAAATTGCACGTTCATTAAGCCAATCACGTTTAAGCCCTTGGCCATAGCCGCTGTTTGACGTTTGATTTCTGCAACCGTTTCATCTGATAGTGAATATGGTGGCAATGAACATGCAGAGTCACCTGAGTGAACACCGGCCTGCTCAATATGCTCCATCACACCACCAATGAAGACCTTAGTGCCATCACTAATGCAATCGACATCACACTCAATTGCATCATTGAGAAAGCGGTCTAGCAATACTGGGGAGTCATGAGAAACCTTAACGGCTTCACGCATATAGCGCTCTAAGTCACGCCCATCATGAACAATTTCCATCGCGCGACCACCCAAGACATAGGAAGGACGTACTACCAAGGGGTAGCCAATCTCTTCAGCCAGTTTGAGAGCTTCATCTTCAGCACGTGCAGTCCGATTTGGCGGCTGACGCAAACCTAAGTCATGTAAAAGCTTCTGGAAACGTTCACGGTCTTCAGCAGCATCAATCATGTCTGGCGAGGTACCAATGATTGGCACGCCATTACGCTCGAGATCTAAAGCAAGTTTTAATGGAGTTTGACCGCCGTACTGCACGATCACGCCTTTTGGCTTCTCTTTAGCAACGATTTCCAATACGTCTTCGAGCGTTAATGGCTCGAAATACAAACGATCAGATGTGTCGTAGTCGGTTGAAACAGTTTCTGGGTTGCAGTTCACCATAATGGTTTCATAACCATCATCACGCATTGCTAAGGCTGCATGTACACAGCAATAGTCAAACTCAATACCTTGACCAATGCGGTTAGGACCACCGCCCAAGACCATGATCTTGTCTTTAGTAGTTGGATTAGATTCGCATTCACCATGCTCTGCTTCATAGGTCGAATACAGATAGGCGGTATTCGTTGAGAATTCGGCTGCGCAAGTATCAACCCGCTTGTACACAGGAACTACCTTTAAGCGATGACGTGCAGCACGAACAGATGAAGCATCCACACCAAGTAATTTAGCTAAGCGACGGTCTGAAAAGCCCTTTTGCTTAACAGCACGCAGCTCTGCTGCTGACAGACTATCGATCTTACGTTGCTTAAGCTCCGCTTCAATCGTGATGAGTTCTTCAATTTGCTCTAAGAACCAAGGATCAACTTTAGTTTCTGCATAGACCTCATCAAGACCCATACCCATCCGGAAGGCATCAGCCAAATACCAAATACGGTCCGGACCTGGCTCATTGATTTCATTAATGATGTCATCCAGGTCGGTAGACACTTCATCCAAGCCGTCTACGCCAACCTCAAGACCACGCAGCGCCTTTTGGAATGACTCCTGGAAAGTACGGCCAATCGCCATTACTTCACCAACGGATTTCATTTGCGTTGTTAAACGGGAATCGGCTTGTGGGAATTTCTCAAAGGCAAAGCGCGGGATCTTCGTCACTACGTAGTCAATGGAAGGCTCAAATGATGCTGGTGTAGCGCCGCCAGTAATGTCGTTCTTCAACTCATCCAAGGTATAGCCAACAGCCAGCTTTGCTGCAATCTTGGCAATCGGGAAACCGGTTGCCTTAGAAGCTAGCGCGGATGAACGAGATACTCGTGGGTTCATCTCAATGACGATCATGCGACCATCAACAGGATTAATCGAAAACTGGACGTTTGATCCACCAGTATCCACGCCAATTTCACGCAGAACGGCAATCGATGCATTACGCATGATTTGATATTCTTTATCAGTCAGCGTTTGTGCTGGAGCAACAGTAATCGAGTCGCCCGTATGCACACCCATTGGATCTAAGTTTTCAATTGAGCAAACGATGATGCAATTGTCATGACGATCACGTACCACTTCCATCTCAAACTCTTTCCAACCCAAGAGCGACTCTTCAATCAAGAGCTCACGGGTAGGTGAAAGATCAAGACCGCGTTTACAGATCTCTTCGAACTCTTCACGGTTATAAGCAATACCACCACCAGATCCACCCATGGTGAATGAAGGGCGAATCACGACCGGGAATCCTGAGCTGCCAGTCTCTTGCTGAATGCGTTGTTGAACCTCTAATGCCTCATCCATTGAATGCGCAATACCAGACTTAGCAGAGCCAAGACCAATCTTGGTCATTGCCTCCTTAAATTTCTGGCGGTCTTCAGCTTTATCGATTGCTTCTGGGGATGCGCCGATAAGTTCACAGCTGTACTTTTCTAATACGCCGTTGCGGTGCAAATCTAAAGCACAGTTCAAGGCAGTTTGACCACCCATTGTTGGCAAAATGGCGTCTGGTTTTTCAGTGGCGATGATGCGCTCAACCACTTCCCAGGTAATAGGCTCGATGTAAGTGACATCCGCCATCTCAGGGTCAGTCATGATGGTTGCAGGATTGCTATTTACCAAAATAACTTTGTAGCCCTCATCACGCAGAGCCTTACAAGCTTGCGCACCGGAGTAATCAAACTCACAGGCTTGGCCAATCACAATGGGACCTGCACCAATAATCAGGATGCTCTTAATATCGCTACGCTTAGGCATTATTTGCCCTCCTTCTTGGCAGCATTCATGAGCTCCACAAAACGATCAAATAAATAGGCAATGTCATGAGGTCCCGGCGATGCCTCAGGGTGACCCTGGAAACAGAATGCCGGCCGGTCTTTCCAGGCCAAGCCTTGCAAGGAACCATCAAATAGAGAGACGTGCGTAACTCGAATACTGTCTGGCAAGGTTTTTGCATCGACTGCAAAACCGTGGTTTTGGGAAGTAATCGCTACACGTCCAGTATCGAGGTCTTTCACTGGATGATTGGCGCCGTGGTGACCGAACTTCATCTTCAAGGTTTTTGCGCCAGCTGCTAAGCCCATAATTTGATGGCCTAAACAGATACCAAAAGTTGGCACGCCTTTTTCAATGATTTCTTTTGCTGCTGCAATTGCATAATCACAAGGCCCAGGATCCCCAGGGCCGTTAGAGAAGAAAACGCCGTCAGGATTCATGGCCAGCACTTCTGCGGCACTCGTTTGCGCAGGAACTACAGTAAGCTCACAACCACGCTCTGTGAGCATGCGCAAAATATTGTGTTTAACACCAAAATCATAGGCGACCACTTTTTTAGTCGGCTTGCTGGTATCTAAAGTTTTGTATGCAGGTTTATCTGCAGGGCCATGCAATTCCCATTCAGCTTCAAGCCATGGGTAAGATTTTTTGGTAGAGACCACTTTAGCCAAATCTAAGCCAGACATTCCTGGGAACGCTTTTGCCAACTCAAGCGCTTTCTTGCCCAAGACTTCGTAGCTATCACCCAATTTGCCAGCCACAATCGCACCAGATTGAGCACCTTTATCGCGCAGAATACGAGTTAGCTTGCGGGTGTCAATGCCAGCGATTCCAAGAACGCCTGCTTTGGTGAGATAGGCGTCAAGCGTTCCTTCAGAGCGAAAGCTAGAAACGCGCTTGGGTAAATCTTTGATGACTAGGCCGGCAGCATGAATCTGGTCAGACTCTGCATCTTGAGCATTTACGCCAACGTTGCCAATATGAGGATAAGTGAGGGTAACAATCTGACGGCAGTAACTGGGATCAGTAATGATCTCTTGATAACCAGTTAAAGCGGTATTAAAAACAACTTCGCCGGTAGTTTCGCCAGGGGCGCCAATGCTAAAACCGGGAAATATAGTGCCGTCGGCTAAGGCCAACACGGCGGGGGGAAAAGAAGGAAGCAAGGGTGACAAACCATCTCCAGTCCCTGCTCCATCCGACGCTCAAAACCCCCAAAAAAGACTAACCCCGGGGCTTGTTTATGCGGGAGGTGAGTGTCTTTAAGCGCTAGGGTATTTATTTAGTTTCGAACCTTGCAATGATACCAGTTTTGCTCGTAAACCCTTGAATACCCAGCCAATTGCCCTTCTGCTGGCCGTTTCCTCCCCTAACCTTTGGTTGGGGGAGGTTTTGCTTTTAATCCTTAAGCCTGCGCGCTTTGCTCGATGATGGTCTTGATTTGAGCCAAAACAGCCTGGTCTTCCATGGTACTGATATCGCCGGGATCACGCCCTTCTGCTACAGCCTGTAATGCACGACGCACAATCTTGCCAGAACGGGTTTTTGGCAATGCCGTTACAACGTAAACACGTCCAGGACGAGCAATGGCACCCAACTGGCTATCCACAGTCTTCATGCATTCTTTTTCAAGAGTCTCTGTATTGGAAGAGTTTTTAGGGATAACAAACGCAATCGCAGCTTGACCCTTGAGCTTGTCTTCAATACCAACCACAGCAACCTCAGAAACGTTTGGATGGCTTGAAATACTCTCTTCAATCTCTCGGGTTCCAAGACGGTGTCCGGCAACGTTAATCACATCATCGGTGCGGCCCAAGATAAAGAAGTAGCCATCCTTATCCTTAATGCCCCAGTCAAACGTGGAGTAGATCAACTTGCCAGGAATGGTTTCCCAATAAGTACTGACGAAACGCTTGTCATCACCCCAAACCGTTTGCATGCAACCCGGAGGCAATGGGCCTTCAATGGCAATAACGCCTTTTTGATCTGGCCCTAATTCTGCTGAAGTAGCATCATCTAGCAACTTCATGTTGTAACCAAAAGATGGCACGCCAGGAGAACCAAATTTATGTGGCATGACTTCAATGCCACGCTGGATTGCCAGCATTGGCCAACCTGTTTCTGTCTGCCAGTAGTTGTCCACAATCGGTTTTTTGATTGCATCATGAATCCAACTTGCAGTTGGCTCATCCAGTGGCTCGCCTGCCAAGAATAACGCACGCAATGATGAGAGATCGTATTTAGTCAAGAAAGCTGGATCTTGTTTTTTGAGAACACGAACCGCTGTTGGCGCTGAGAACATCACTGACACTTTGTATTTCTCAACCAATTCCCACCAGATACCTGCATCTGGACGAAGTGGAGTACCTTCATACATGATCGTGGCCATGCCACTAAGTAATGGCGCATAAATGATGTAGCTGTGACCAACCACCCAACCAATATCCGAAGTACAGAACATGGTCTCACCAGCGTTACCAGTAAAAATGTGCTTCATTGAAGAAGCAAGGGCAACAGCATAGCCACCAGTATCACGCTGCACACCCTTTGGCTTACCAGTTGTACCAGAGGTATACAAAATATATGAAGGATGGGTTGCATCAACCCATTCAATGGGCACGATATCGTTCAGGTGCTTTTGACGCTCAGTAGCGTAATCCAGGTCACGGCCAGCAACGGTGGTGAATTCAGTCAGGCCACGATTCACAATCAAGACCTTTTCAGGCTTATAACTAGCAAGCGTAATTGCCTCATCTAGTAATGGCTTGTAAGGAACTGCCTTACCACCACGAGCACCCGCCTCAGAGGTCACAATCATTTTTGGTTTTGCATCATCAATACGGGATGCCAGGCTGTGGGATGCAAAGCCACCAAAGACCACTGAATGAATGGCGCCGATACGTGCACAAGCGAGCATTGCAAAACAAGCTTCAGCAATCATCGGCATATAAATCAGGACACGATCGCCCTTGTTAATGCCATTTGCTTTGTAAATAGCAGCCATACGATTGACTTCTTCGTAGAGCTCTTGATAGGTATATGCCTTCTCGATATTGGTTTCGGTAGAAACTGCAACTAAGGCCGTTTGATTTGGTCGCTCTTTAGCGTGACGATCTACTGCGTTGTAACAAAGATTAGTAAGGCCGCCCTCAAACCATTTCGCAAATGGAGGATTGTCGTAATTCAGTACCTTATTAAATGGCTTTTCCCAGTGAATTAACTCTGCCTGCTCACCCCAGAAACCGTCTGGATCTTTTACTGAGCGTTCATGATGTGCTTTATAGGACATGGTCAACCTAATTAAAAAAATGACTGAATTTACGGATTTTTAGTGGCCCCCTTACTACTAGAGGATGCCGAATTACCATTTTTCGCAGATTTTGCAAGTCCTGTCGATGCGGATTTATGCTGAGATGCAGCATTTTTTGCAGAAGAATTACCCTTAGAGGCAGATTTCGCTGTGGGGCACTTCGAGTTTTTAGTGCCCTTGGCTGTTTTTGCACAATTTGAAGCTGGGGGTGCTGGCTTTTCCAAACTCAAACTGGCATTTTCAGCCATCGCTGATGAAACGTCGCCAGCGCGACCACTGGTCTTCGGTATTAATACGGTTGAGCCCGCCTTGATGCGCATACCCTTTGGAATTCCATTGACGGATCTCAGCGAATCCACATCCACACCTAAAGTTTTTGCAGCCTGATCAACGCTTTCTGTTTTGGCAATCTTCACAGCCGTCCAAGAGGATAGAGACTTGTTGTAGTTCTTCAGATTTGCCTGAAAAATTTCCGCATGGGCAAACGGCAACAGAATCTGCTGATTCGCGTTACTCAATATCACAGGCTTATTAAATGAAGGATTGAGATTTTGGAACTCTTGTTCTGGAATTTCAGCAAGCTTAATTGCTACCGCTACATCAATATCACTATCAATATCCAATGCCACAAAATAGGGATGATTTTCTAATTCTGGCAAAACAATGCCGTAAGCCTGAGGATCCAAAACAATTTGACGATAAGCCATGAGCTTTGGAACGTAATTGCGAGTTTCCTTTGGCATAGTCAGACTCAGGTAATCCGTAGGCAAACCGGCTGCGATATTACGCTTCTGAGCCTTCGAAATATTGCCGGCACCCCAGTTGTAGGCTGCCAGTGCCAGCTCCCAAGAGCCAAACTGATTGTATAAACGCTGTAAATAATCTAAGGCAGCATCTGTTGATTGCACAACATCACGACGCTCATCTCTAAAGACGTTTTGAGTCAGACGAAAATCTTTTCCCGTTGCCGGCATGAATTGCCATAAACCAACTGCCTTTGCACTGGACTTGGCATGCGTGACGAAAGCACTCTCTACAAATGGCAGTAAAGCAATTTCTGTTGGCATATTACGAGCGTTCACTTCTTGTACTATGTAAAACATATAACGCGAAGAACGCGCCATGGAGCGATGGACATAATCTGGCCTTGCGCTAAGCCAACGTACCTGCTCAATTTCTATTGGAGTATTCATAGGCTCCATTTGGAAGCCATCCCGAATTCGTATCCATAAATTATCGGAAGGTGCATACACCTTGCTCACCGATTGGTTCTTGAGGTTAACGCGCGTTGCTTTAGATGAATTCGGATTAGATTTAGTCGGCGTGTCTGAAGACCAATCGCCAGTGCTCGCACATCCGGATAGAAAAGCGACAAGCATAATTGTCGCAGCATACAAACGCATCAGAATCGATCTTTCCAGGCCCGAATTACTGCTAGGACGTGTGCTGGAGTTGGCAAGGATTGCTGGCTAGAAACCTCTTTTGCCATAGCAATGACCTCTGCTTGATCACAACGCATAAATGGATTGACCTGTAATTCTTGACCAATTGTCGTTGGCAATGTCGGGAGATTTTGCGACCTCAAGACTTTGGCTTTTTCTGACCAAGAGATCAAATTCAAATTATTAGGCTCCACAGCTAAAGCAAAACGAATATTGGATAAGGTGTATTCATGAGTGCAGTACACCAAGGTATTTTTCGGCAACGAAGCAAACTTGGCCAATGACTGAGTCATCTGGGTTGGCGTGCCTTCAAAGAGGCGCCCGCATCCTGATGCAAATAATGTGTCTCCACAAAACAGCATTGGTTCTACAACATTGGCCTGCATATTGGCGAAATAGGCAATATGGGTCAAGGTATGCCCAGGAACCTCAAACGCCTTAAAACTCATTCTGGGCAAAGCAATTTCTACCTTGTCATCCTCTTTAACAATCACTGTCCTACCTGGAATATCCTCGCCAACCGGTCCATAAACAGGAATATTGCTACCAAAACTTCTTAATAAATTGAGGATTCCACCGGTATGGTCGGCGTGATGGTGAGTAATCAAAATGCCAGTGAGGGCCAGGTCATTTTGCAAGAGATAGTCTTCTACGGGCACAGAATCGCCTGGATCGACCACTAAAGCCGACTTCCCATCGTGGACACACCAGATGTAATTGTCGTCAAAGGCCGGAATAGGCCAAACTTGCAATAAAGTATTCTTATCCATAGAACGATGATACCAACCCCACCCATCCCCTCCCAGATACCTGCACCCCCATGGAGTTCATGGGAAAAATGGCTCCAATCCCCACCAGGACGCTATGTTTTGGGTTGGGAGCAAAAGTGCTGCAACCAAATTGTTGCGGATGTATTTGGATTTCATGCGGTACAGATTGGTTTGCCACAAATCAATACCTTGGCTGAAAACCGCATGCCCTTGCAAGCACTCTTATTACATTCAAATGACAGTCGCGAATATGCTGCTCGTTTTAACTGGCATCTGGTTGAAGGAAATTACTCTGAGTTGCCATTTGCAAATGAAAGTCTGGATTTAGTAGTGCTACCCCACGTACTCGAATTTGCTGCTGACCCACATCAAATTTTGCGCGAAGTAGATCGTGTATTGCGCCCTGAAGGCCGACTCATCATTTCAGGATTTAATCCTGCCAGCTTATGGGGTATGCGACAGTACCTCAGTAGACTAATTGGTAACCCTTACTTACCGCGCGATGGTCAGTTTATAAGTCTTATACGAGTAAAGGACTGGTTGCAATTGTTGAACTTTTCATTAGATCGCGGGCACTTTGGCTGTTATAAGTTTCCCCTTCAAGGTCAGTCCTCTATGGGTCGAATGGATTTCTTAGAATCCATGGGCAATCGCTGGTGGCCTATTTTCGGCGCAGTATTTTTAGTTTCAGCAATCAAGCGGCAACAAGGGATACGTCTCATTGGTCAAATTGCACCAGTACGCATTCCCGCATTACAGCAACTTACCCCGGCTGCAGAACGCAATCAACTCAAAGAAGTTCGAGAGCCAGTAAATTAGAGCAATGTCACACCACAAATCAACACCATCCGCACCGCATATCGTCATCTATACCGATGGTGCTTGTAAAGGTAATCCTGGCCCTGGTGGTTGGGGTGCTGTATTGCGTTCGGGCGGCCATGAAAAACATATTCATGGCGGTGAAAAACTCACTACCAATAATCGCATGGAAATTAGCGCGGTGATTTTTGCTCTGCGTGCTCTGAAACAAAGAAGTAGCGTTGAACTATGGACAGACTCCCAATACGTCCAAAAAGGCGTGACTGAATGGCTTGAAGGTTGGAAAAAACGGGGTTGGAAGACGGCCAGCAAGGATCCCGTCAAAAATGCTGATCTCTGGCAGGAATTGGATGCCCTTTTGCCAGATCATGAGATTTCTTGGCATTGGGTCAGAGGCCATAACGGCCATCCCGGCAATGAGCTGGCTGACCAGCTGGCAAATAAAGGTGTTGAGGAGTTTTTGCCCTAGAGCCAGTATCGCCACAAAAGCACTGTTTAGATCGTCTTATGAGAGAATGGCTTTGACTAAAAAAGCGCCATAACCGCATTAGAACCCTATCAAAACCAAGAAAAACGAGACTGTGTCAAAAATAGAATCTTCTCTCGATAAATTATTTGCCAAATTAGTGCAAATCAAAGATACGGGTAAAGCGCGTTTATGCGCCTTGTGGCAAAAATTGTCACCTCAATTACATCTACTCAAGAAAATGAATTACGCCGACACTAAAGCGTTTGTCATCCGCTTTAAGTGGCGCATATTGTTGCTATTGATTGTTCTTTACGCTGGTTCAAAAGCCTACGACTATTATTTGCCAGCGGCATCCAAAAAAGGTAGCGGTCCTCAGACAATCACTAGCGTTGTTGTTGAGAAGAAAGATATCCCTCTTATTATTGAAGCGACCGGCACAACTGTCTCAAATAGCATTGTTGACATTCGCCCGATGGTGACAAACACGGTTGCCAAAATTCATATTAAGGATGGTCAGGAAGTGAAAGAAGGCCAACTTCTATTTACACTTGATGATCGTAATGACAAGGCAAATTACGAGCGGCTTAAAGCATTAGCTGATGATGCGCAAAAGCAATACTTACGCGCCAAGGAATTAGTAGAAAAAAACTTTATTTCCAAGGCGGGCTTAGAGACATCACTTGCTAATGCAAAGTCTGCAGCATCAGCAGCACGTTCTGCCGAGGTTCAGCTCTCTTTCGATTCTATACGATCACCCATTAACGGTAGAGCCGGAATCATCAATGTCTTTCCCGGCTCTCTGGTGCAAGCAAGCAATATTGTTTCTACAGCAACAAGCTCTACCGCCACCTCAAGCGTTGGCTCGATGGTGACCATCACACAACTGAACCCGATCAACGTTCAATTTGTGATCCCTGAAAAAGACATTCCCATCATCCTAGAAAATAAGCAAGGTGATGCGCCATTGACGGTAAAAGTAACCATTGGCAATGCCGGAAAAAATACCTACGATGGCCAGGTTCTTGTGATTGACAACCAAGTTGATCCTCTGATTGCCGCAGTACGTGTCAAAGCGCAAATTCCGAACGATAAGTTAGAGGTACTTCCTGGACAATTTGCACGCGTTTCACTCAACGCTAACACCTTAAAGGATGTCATTGCCGTTCCCACAGAGGCAGTTGTGATTGGCCCTAACGGACGACTTGTCTATGTTGTTGGTAAAGACGATAAGGTCACAGCAAAACCAGTGAAGGTAACCTACGAATACCTAGGCACCTCAGTCATTACTGGCATTAGTGCGGGTGATCGCATTGTGGTTGAAGGTAAGCAGAACTTACGTACCGGCAGCAAAGTGCGCGAAGCAAAACCCTCCAAATCAGAGAAGCCCCCCGCTGACAAAACCACTACCGCTGAACCAAAATGACGCTTTCTGAGCTATGTATTAGACGCCCCGTAATGACGGTATTGCTGTCTATTGCAACCGTGATTGCAGGAAGTGTTGCCTATTTTAAGATTCCAGTAGCCGCTCTTCCCAGTTTTAATACACCAGTTATTTCAGTATCGGCCAGCTTACCTGGTGCCTCACCAGAAATCATGGCTTCGGCTGTTGCCCTGCCACTTGAAAAAGAATTTTCAACTATTGATGGCATCAAAGTCATTAGCTCCACCAACTCGCTTGGTACAACAAGCGTTACTCTTGAATTTACAAGTGATCGCGATATTGATAAAGCCGCAGTAGATGTGCAGGCTGCACTCTTGCGAGCCCAACGACGATTACCAATTGAGATGACGGTACCTCCGTCGTATCGAAAGATCAATCCGGCTGATACGCCGGTATTAATTGTGCGTATGAGCTCTCCATCCATCAGTCTTTCAGACATGAATGCTTATGCGGAGAATCTGATGTCTCCTAACCTATCCACCATCACCGGGGTTTCACAAGTAGTGGTGTATGGAGCAAAGCGTTATGCAGTTCGAGTGAGTGTTAGGCCAGATGCATTGGGTAATCGCAATCTCACTATGGATGAGGTGGCAGCGGCCATTAATAAAGCCAATACCAATAGCCCCATTGGAACCCTGGATGGTCCACGCCAACTCATCACTATCTACGCCAATCCACAGCTAGTGACCGCAGAGGAATTTGGCAACCTGATCATTGCCCAACGGAATGGTTACCCCATTTACCTTAAAGATGTTGCAGATGTTCAGGAGAGTTTTGAGGACGTTAAGACCTTTGCATCAGCAAATGGTGAGCGCTCAATAGCGATCGCCATTCTGCGCCAACCGAATGCCAATACTGTAGAGGTTGTTGATTCAATCAAAAAACTATTGCCTTCTTTAAAGGCACAAATGCCGGACTCTATTCAGTTAACACTGGTAAATGACCGCTCTCTCTCAATTATTGAATCTATTCATGATGTCAATCTGACATTACTCCTCACCATCGCACTCGTTGTCTTAGTGATCTTCCTGTTCCTAAAACATGTATCTGCAACTGTTATTCCATCCATTAGCTTGCCGATTTCGCTGATTGGTGCCTTTTTTGTTTTCTACTTTTTAGGCTATAGCCTCAATAACATTTCTTTGCTGGGCATCACTCTTGCCGTTGGCTTGGTGGTAGATGATGCGATCGTGGTCCTTGAAAACATCATGCGCTATGTTGAAGAAGGCATGGACCCCTTAAAGGCCGCTTTAAAAGGTAGCAAGGAGGTTGGATTTACGATCATCTCAATCTCCTTGTCTTTGGTTGCGGTATTTATTCCTCTATTTTTTATGTCAGGCCCCATTGGCCTTCTATTTAGAGAATTTGCTGTTGTGGTAACGCTCTCTATATTGGTCTCAGCGGTTGTCTCATTAACAGTAGTACCTATGTTATGCAGCCGCTTTTTGCCAAAACCTGGCCAACATCCAAAAGAATATGAAATTACAAAGCAGTTCTATCGCGCATATGAGTGGACATTAAAAAAATACGTTCACTTTTTAGATTTAGCTCTAGCAAATAGAAAGAGAGTGTTGTTTGGGGCATTAGCCAGCTTTGTCATCACGATTGCCCTCTTTGCTTACAGTCCAAAAGGATTCTTCCCGGAAGAAGATATTGGTCAATTGCGTGTCACTGTTGAGGCCTCAGAAGACACCTCGTTCAAAACAATGATGGCTTTGCAAGAGCAAGCTGCAAAAATCGTAGATAGCGACCCCAATGTGGCAACCTCAATCTCGATTCTTGGTGGTGGCCAAAGCTCAGGACGCAACACAGGTAGATTCTTCATCATTCTGAAACCCAAGAATGAGCGCGAGAAAATGAGCAAGGTCATGGAAGGTCTTAGGTCTAAGTTCAAAGAAATTCCTGGTATTCAGGTCTATATGAGCCCGGTACAGAATTTACAGCTAGGCGGTCGCAGCAGTAAAAGTCGCTATCAATTTACCCTTCAAAGCGTAGGCTTTGAAGGTGTTAATGAATGGGCTGAGAAATTGTTACAAAAAATGCGTGCCGATCCAATTTTTAAGGATGTCACTAGTGACTCTCAACTTAAGGGCTTGAATGTTAAGATCGAAATTGATCGAGAAAAAGCCGCTAGCGCTGGCGTCTCAATCGCAGATATTCGCACCGCCCTCTACTCTTCATTTGGAGAGCGGCAGGTCTCCACCATCTATACCCCGGTCAATACCTATTACGTTATTTTGGAAACGGCAGAGAATGATCGCCAATTTGAAACCGATTTAAACAAGGTTTATGTTCGCGGTAGAGCGACAGATAAATTGATTCCGCTATCCAGTCTGGCGAGCTTTGTCAGAACTGTGGGGCCAACTGCAGTAAATCACCAGGGTCAGATTCCAGCGGTAACTATTTCATTTAACTTAGCTCCCGATGTTTTCTTGGGAGACGCAACCAAGGCAATTGATAGCTTTGTGAAACAGGTTAATCTCCCGCCATCCATTATTACTAGCTATGGTGGTGATGCAGCCGTATTTAAAGATAATCAATCTGGTCAAGTAATCCTATTGTTAGCCGCCTTAGGTGTGATTTATATCTTGCTTGGCGTTCTCTACGAGAGCTACATCCATCCCCTCACTATTTTGGCAGGACTTCCCTCTGCTGCCATTGGCGCAATTTTGGCTTTACGTATTTTTGGATTTGAGCTCACCATTGTTGCCTCCATCGGCATCCTCTTGCTCATCGGTATTGTGAAGAAAAATGCCATTCTGATGATTGACTTTGCTTTGGATGCTCAACGCACTCAGGGTATGACACCAGAAAAAGCCATCAGAGAGGCCTGTATCTTGCGCTTTCGCCCCATCATGATGACGACGA
>CAJEZV010000029.1 GCA_903995005.1 uncultured beta proteobacterium | reverse complement strand
ATACGAGATAGACTTGGGTGACTGGAGTTCAGACGTGTGCTCTTCCGATCTCCATGATTCAGGTCTTTACTCTTGGGACTACTTGCAATATTTATGTGAGAACCAAGAAGAGTTATGGAAAGAGCATTTAAATAAGTTAGCGGCTGCCGGTCTTGATCGCGATGCACCCATGAGCCAAGCTGGCCACTCTTGTGGAAGTCACTAATGAGCAAAACTCACTTTGGTTATCAAAGCGTTGATGAGACTGAAAAAGCTGGCAAGGTTGCTGAGGTATTTCATTCAGTAGCCAGTAAATATGATGTGATGAATGACTTCATGTCTTTTGGCTTACATCGTGTATGGAAAAAAATTACCATCGCCCGAGCAAATGTTCGCCCTGGACAAAAGATTCTCGATATCGCCGGTGGTACTGGCGACCTTGCAGCCGCATTTGCAAAAGCAGCTGATTGGGGTAGCAATCCCGATGCCCAAGTTTGGTTGAGTGATATTAATGCATCTATGTTGGGTGTTGGACGTGATCGTTTGTTAGATCGCGGTATGGCTTTGCCTTGCGTTCAGTTTGATGCCGAAAAGATTCCGTTTCCAAACAATCATTTTGATGTTGTCACCGTGGCATTTGGTTTACGCAATATGACTCATAAAGATGTTGCTCTTGGCGAAATGTGTCGCGTGATAAAGCCTGGTGGTCGGGTATTGGTACTCGAGTTTTCGAAGCCTGATGCCTTTTTGCAGCCTGTATATGACACTTATTCCTTCAAGGTTTTGCCGTGGTTGGGTGAGAAGATTGCCCAAGATTCCGAAAGCTATCGCTATTTGGCGGAATCCATCCGAATGCACCCAGACGCAGAAACCCTCAAAGAAATGATGTTAGGCGTGGGTTTTGATGAAGTGGAAACCCATAGGATGACTGGGGGTATCGTTGCCTTACATATTGGTATTAAATACTGATAGTTGTATAGTTTTTAAGTTCTTAAAAACTAACGTAGTTAAGCAGTTATAAGAAGGGGTCAAAATTAAATGAATAAGCATTTTTTCAAAGCAGTTCTACTAAGCCTTACTTTGGTATTTGCATCAGTTGGTCATGTTGATGCTGCTCGTTTGGGTAATGGTAAGAGTGTTGGAAAAGCACCAAGTGCACCAATGCAAAAACAAGCTGCTCCTGCACAAAAACCTGCACAGCAAGCTCAGCCAGCTGCTCCTGCGCCCGCTCCACAAGCTCCAGCGCCTAGTCGCTTCGGTGGCATGGGTGGTCTTTTAGGTGGTTTAGCAGCAGGCTTAGGTATTGGCTATCTCTTGTCGCATTTTGGTCTTGGTGAAGCTGCATCCTCCATGATTACTGGACTTCTAATTGCAGTGTTGGCTGGCTTTGCCATTATGTTTGTGATTCGCAAAATGTTGCCAGCAATGTCTGGGGCTGGGAACAACGCTAATGTGCCAACGGGTATGCAGCGAACCAGCACGCAACAAACTCCGAGACAGGAACCTGCTTTCACTCCAGCAGCCAATGCATTCGGTGGTGTGAGCGCTGAGCCAGAATCATTTCAATCGACGCTGCCACCAGGTTTTGACGAGCGTTCTTTCCTTGAGAATGCAAAGCAATACTTTGCTACTTTGCAAAAAGCTTGGGATGACGGCGATCTTGCCTCTTTGCGTGAATTTACAACCCCTGAAATGTTTGCCACTATTCAGCAGGACCTAGCAGGGCGGACTGATAGTGCGAATCAAACGGATGTCGTTACCATTAACGCTCAGCTAATCGGTATTGAGACTGCCGATGCGCATTATTACTGTAGCGTTCAGTTCAGCGGCATGATTCGTGAGCAGCCAGGCGCCCCGGCAAGTGACTTCTCTGAAATTTGGAACCTAAGCAAGCCCGTTGAGGGTCCTGGAGGCTGGGTACTAGCGGGTATCTCGCAGTTAGTTTAAGCTCTAGGTACTTTCCATTGGAAAACCCGCACTTGTGCGGGTTTTTTACACTCATGAACACGCATTTATCCTCTACCCATACGATTGCCGCTGGCGCTGCTTGCCGAGGGATTAATCATGTATTAGGTAGTGAGCCATGGGCATCCGAAGAATTAGCGAAGCATGCTGGCAAAACAATATTGCTTGGATTACCACTGGGCGATCTTTGCTTTGAGATTACGCCCACTGGTTTCTTGAATGTTCTCAAGGAAGCCCATAATCCTTCTCTCACTCTCGAGGTTTCTAGTAAGGCCTTAGGAGATTTGGTGGGAAGTTCGGGTGGTTTGCGTGAGCAAGCTTTCAAAGCTGTAAAAATTACAGGTGATGCAGATTTAGCTCAGTTAATAGGTCGCTTAGCAGGTCAGTTGCGCTGGGAATACGAAGAAGATTTAGCTCGCCTGGTTGGTGATGCGCCAGCAAACTTTGCTGTACGACAAGGCAAGAAGTTTGTCTCTGCATCTCGTTCTGCTGCCTCTGATTTGCTGGACAATGTGGTTGAGTATGTCAGTGAAGAAAGAAAAGTACTTTTGAATAAACGAGACTTTATGGCGCATAAATCTGAATTGAATGATTTGCGTGAATCAGTAGACCGTTTAGAAAAGCGCATTCAATTCTTAGAGCAAAAGGCTAGATAAATCGTGCGTCGAATGGCTCGCCTCTTCTTTATTTTCTTCACTGCTTGGCGTTATGGCTTACTCCCCCTCTTGCGCGACATTCTGAAGCCTGGAATTGGTAAGGGCGCTCTCACAGTAATCTGCTGGACTTCGCCTAGCGGTAATTTGCCAAGAGGTGAGCGTATTCGTTTGACACTAGAAGCGCTGGGTCCAATTTTTGTCAAATTTGGACAAGTGCTTTCTACGCGTCGAGATTTATTGCCTGAAGATATTGCCAATGAGTTAGCCAAGTTACAAGATCAGGTTCCGCCGTTCTCCAGTGAAGAATCTCGGCGCTTGATTGAGAAAGCGCTTGGCCAGCCGATCGAAGAAGTTTTTATTAGTTTTGATGCTACGCCAGTAGCGAGCGCTTCAGTTGCTCAAGTGCACTTCGGAACTTTGCGCGCTACTGAAAAACATCCTGAATGGGATCGCAAGGCTGTAGCAATCAAAGTCCTGCGCCCTGGCATTTTGCCGGTGATTGATGGCGACCTTGCCTTGATGTATGACTTGGCAAAGATTATTGAAAAGAGTTCTGAGGATGGCCGTCGATTAAAGCCGCGCGAGAATGTTGCCGAGTTCGATACTTATCTGCATGATGAATTAGATCTGATGCGTGAAGCTGCAAATGCAAGTCAGCTGCGCAGACAATTTAAAGATTCTGATCAGTTAATGATCCCTGAAATGTATTGGGATCTCTGCCACACCAATGTCATTGTGATGGAGAGAATGTATGGCATCTCCATTGGTAGAACTGCAGAGTTACGTGCAGCTGGAGTGGATTTTAAAAAATTAGCCGCTGATGGCGTTGAGATATTTTTCACGCAAGTATTTGAGTATGGTTTTTTCCATGCGGATATGCACCCTGGAAATATCATGATTAGCTTAGAGCCAGAAACATTCGGGCGCTTTATCTCACTGGACTTCGGTATTGTGGGCGCACTGAGTGAATCCGATAAAAATTATCTCGCACTGAATTTCTTGGCATTCTTTAACCGGGATTACCGTCGGGTTGCGGAGTTGCATATTGAATCCGGATGGGTCCCCGCCAATACTCGGGTTGAAGAATTAGAGGGGGCAGTACGTTCGGTTTGTGAGCCGTACTTTGATCGTCCTCTCAAAGAAATTTCTTTAGGCATTGTGTTGATGCGTTTATTCCAAACATCGCGCCGCTTTAAAGTGGAAATTCAGCCACAGTTAACGCTGCTGCAAAAAACCCTTTTGAACGTTGAGGGTCTGGCCCGCGAATTAGACCCTGATCTAGACCTTTGGAAAACTGCCAAGCCTATTTTGGAAAAATGGATTAGCAAGCAGTTAGGTTGGCGCGGCTTGATCGATGGCTTGAAGGAAGAGGCGCCTTCCTGGGCCAAAATTTTGCCAACTTTGCCTCGCTTGATTGCTGATGCCCTTGTTCAAGGTCGCAATCAGACAAAAGACCAAAATGGCGAGTTAGAGGTCCTAAAGGCACTTTTGGCCGAGGAAAGGCGCACTCACCGTCTTCTGGTAGGTGCTTTACTCTTTGCTGGGGGCTTTTTGGCCGGAATTTTGATCATTGGCCTAGGCATTTATTAGTCTTTAGCTGCTTGGCCTCTAAACCGCTAAAATAGCGGGCTAGGCAGAACACATGAAAAAATACTTTATAGCAGGCATCCTGGTTTGGGCACCACTATCGATCACCGTTTGGGTGATTGCATGGGGCTTGGGTTTGCTCGATGGTGTTTTTGGATCAGTCATGCATGCCATCATGGTGGTTCTTCCACGTGATGCGGCATTAGACGTACAGCATTTCCGAGACTTGCCAGGTGTGGGAATATTAATTGTTATCGCAGTCATTATGCTCACTGGATTACTTGCGATTAGTTTTGCTGGTCAATGGTGGTTAAAGATTTGGGATAAGTTTGTAAATCGAATTCCAATTGTGCGTTCGATCTACTCGAGCGTTCAGCAAGTTTCATCTACTTTATTTTCTGGAAGTGGTCAGGCTTTTAGTAAAGCCCTATTGATTCGCTATCCACACGCTGATTCTTGGGTCATTGCTTTTCAAACTGGTGTTCCAGCAAGAGAGGTCACAGCGAAGTTAGGCGAAGATTATGTGAACGTATTCTTACCAACCACCCCAAACCCCACCTCTGGTTTTTTTATGATTGTGCCGCGCGCACAAACGATTGAGCTAGAGATGAGCGTAGAGGAAGCATTGAAGCATATTGTTTCTATGGGATCTGTGCCACCCAATAGCTCTAGTGGTTTGACTCCACCACAATCACCACGCCATTTTTGATTTATAGGAAATTGTTATGTCGATGCGAAGCCATACCTGCGGACAGGTAACCGATTCACTGATTGGTAAAGAAGTCACCCTTGCTGGATGGGTTAATCGCCGTCGTGATCACGGAGGCGTGATTTTTATTGACTTGCGTGACCGTGAGGGCTTTGTCCAGGTAGTGTGTGATCCAGATCGTCCTGAGATGTTTGCTTTAGCTGAGCAAGTGCGCAGTGAGTTTTGTATCCAGATTAAAGGACTCGTGCGCGCACGTCCTGCTGGCACAGAAAATGCTGATTTGGTGAGTGGCAAGGTAGAAATTCTTTGTCACGAGCTTGTGATTCTGAATGCCTCTGTAACCCCTCCATTTCAGATTGATGATGAGAACTTATCTGAGACAACCCGGCTTACTCATCGTGTCTTAGATTTACGCCGTCCACAAATGCAAAAGAATTTGCGTTTGCGTTATAACGTTGCGATGGAGTGCCGTCGATATTTAGACGATGCTGGTTTTATTGATATCGAAACACCGATGTTGACTAAGAGCACTCCAGAAGGTGCACGTGATTATTTGGTTCCTTCGCGGGTCCATGATGGTCAATTCTTTGCATTGCCACAGTCGCCACAATTATTTAAGCAGTTATTGATGGTGGCTGGCTTTGACCGTTACTATCAAATTACTAAATGCTTCCGTGATGAAGACTTACGTGCTGATCGTCAACCTGAATTTACGCAGATTGACTGTGAAACAGCATTCTTAAGTGAATTAGAGATTCGTGAGCTCTTTGAAAACATGATTCGCCATATTTTCAAGAAGACGATGAATGTCGAGCTGCCTAACCCATTCCCAACCATGCCTTACTCAGAAGGTATGGCGCGCTTCGGATCTGACAAACCAGATCTACGGGTCAACTTTGAGTTCACCGAGTTGACTGATTTGATGAAAGATGTCGATTTCAAGGTCTTCTCTGGTGCTGCTAATCAAGAAGGCGGGCGTGTAGTAGGTTTATGCGTACCGGGCGGTGCAGAGATTAGCCGTAGTGAAATTGATGACTACACCCAGTTTGTTAGCATCTATGGCGCCAAAGGTTTAGCCTGGATTAAGGTGAACTCCGTTGCTGAAGGTCGTAATGGTTTGCAATCCCCAATCGTGAAGAATCTTCATGATGCAGCGATCGATGGCATTCTGAAGCGTACTGGTGCAAAAGATGGCGACATCATTTTCTTCGGCGCCGATAAAGAAAAAATAGTGAATGATGCCATTGGCAATTTACGTCTACGCATTGGTCAATCGGCCTGGGGTAAAGAGCATGGTCTTTTTACTGAAGGTTGGAAGCCATTGTGGGTCGTTGATTTCCCAATGTTTGATTACGACGAAGGTGAAGCGCGTTGGGTTGCTTGCCACCATCCGTTTACCAGCCCTAAAGATGAGCACATGAAGTATCTGGAATCTGATCCAGGTAAGTGCTTGGCAAAGGCTTATGACATGGTTCTCAATGGCAGCGAAATTGGTGGTGGCTCAGTACGTATTCATCAAGAGGCAGTGCAGAGCCAAGTATTCCGTGCTCTGAAGATTGGTGCCGAAGAGGCGCAAGCTAAATTTGGCTTCTTGTTAGATGCCCTTCAATATGGCGCTCCTCCGCACGGCGGTATTGCTTTTGGTCTCGATCGCATCGTAACGATGATGACTGGTGCTGAATCCATTCGTGACGTGATTGCCTTCCCTAAAACACAGCGTGCGCAGTGCTTATTGACTCAAGCTCCTAGTCCAGTAGATGAGCGTCAGTTACGTGAGTTACATATCCGTTTACGCCAAGCCGCTCCCGCTGCTTAAAACAATTTAAGCAGCGCCTATCTTGAAAATCCCTATTTCGGTTTTAGTAGTTATTTACAAATCGAATAGGGATGTTTTATTGATAGAGCGCGCAGATCGTCCTGGCTTCTGGCAATCGGTTACTGGCAGCTTAGATGCTTTGGATGAAGATCTCGCCTTAGCAGCTACTCGTGAAGTTTTTGAAGAAACCGGTATTGCAGTAAATCAACTCGCCACGGGCTCATTGCGTAATTTGCACCATCAAATTGAGTACGAAATTTATCCAGATTGGCGTTTTCGTTATGCGCCTGGTGTTACTCGCAATATCGAGCATTGGTTTGCGCTCCAGGTTCCGGATAATATTGAAATCCAGCTTTCACCTAGAGAGCATGTGGCTCATCAGTGGCTGCCTTTTGAGGACGCTGCTAAGAAGTGTTTTTCCCGCAGCAATGGTGAAGCTATTCTGAAATTCTTTTCAGAGAAGAAGGAATAAGATAGAGCGATGAGACCATCATCGGGACACCACCACGGCGGTACAGAATCCAAGCTCCCACAGGGAAGTGATTGGAGGGTTATTCGCGATTTAATTCCCTATCTACTGGAATACAAATTTAGAGTTGCGATTGCTCTAGCTTGCTTGGTTGCCGCTAAGGTTACCAATCTGGGCATCCCTATTTTGCTCAAGCGTTTAATTGACGATTTAAACCTCAAGGCAGACTCTCCACAGATCTTGCTGGTAGTTCCAGTTGGGCTCATTCTGGCTTATGGGCTCCTCCGAATGGCTGCCTCCTTGTTTGCTGAGTTGCGTGAGTTTCTCTTTGCTAGGGTGACCCAAAATGCTGTCCGTAAGGTGGCTCTCCAAGTCTTTGAACATTTACATGCTTTAGCACTGAGCTTTCATCTAGCTCGTCAAACCGGAGGTGTCAGTCGAGATATTGAACGTGGCACTCGCGGTATTCAGTCACTGATTTCCTATTCGCTCTATAGCATCCTACCAACACTTGTTGAATTTATTTTGGTCTTGGGCTATTTAGCTTATTCATATGATGTTTGGTTTGCAGCCATTACCTTATGTGCCTTGGTTTTCTATATTGTATTTACAGTAGTAGTAACAGAGTGGCGCACCCATTTTCGTAAGACCATGAATGACATGGATTCAAAGGCAAATCAGAAAGCCATTGATTCATTATTAAATTTTGAGACTGTGAAGTATTTTGGTAATGAGGCTTTTGAGGCTAGTCGTTACGATAAAAATTTGGTGCGCTACCAAGCTGCTGCTATTAAGTCACAAAAATCTTTAGCAGTTCTTAACTTTGGCCAGCAAACAATCATCGCCATTGGATTAGTCTTAATTTTGTGGCGCGCTACGCTCGGTGTAGTAGATGGCACCATGACTCTTGGCGACCTTGTGCTGGTGAATACTTTAATGATCCAGCTGTATATCCCCCTCAATTTCCTGGGTGTGATTTATCGCGAGATCAAACAGTCCCTAACGGACATGGAGCGGATGTTCTCTTTACTTAATACTGATAAAGAAATTGCCGATTCACCTAGTGCGCATCCTTTGCAGATTGATAATCATAGTCATGGCCCAGATGTTTGCTTTGAAAATGTCTCTTTCCACTATGACGCTAAGCGAGAAATCCTGCATGATGTGAGCTTTACTATTCCAGCGGGAACCATTACTGCGGTGGTTGGACAAAGCGGTGCAGGTAAGAGCACTTTAGCTAGATTGCTATTCCGTTTTTATGATGTGCAGTCTGGCAAGATCTTGATTGATCATCAAAATATCCAGGATGTAACACAAGCTAGCCTACGCAAAGCGATTGGCATCGTGCCACAAGATACAGTCTTATTTAACGACACTATTGGCTATAACATTGCTTATGGCAACCCTTCTGCCTCAATCGAAGAGGTACAAGAAGCTGCCAGAGCGGCACAAATTGATGGTTTTATTAAACGTCTGCCAGACGGCTACGATACCCAGGTAGGCGAGAGGGGCTTGAAGCTGTCCGGTGGTGAAAAGCAGCGTGTGGCAATTGCGCGTACTTTATTGAAAAAGCCAGCGATGCTGATTTTTGATGAAGCAACTTCTGCCTTAGATTCCAAGACGGAAAGGGCTTTTCAGGAAGAATTGCTTGGCCTAGCTAAAAATCGCACTACTCTGATCATTGCACATAGGCTATCTACCATTATTCATGCCGATCAAATTTTGGTCATGGAGCATGGGCAAATCGTTGAGCGGGGCACTCATCTAGAGTTGTTGGCAGCCCAGGGAAAATATGCTGAGATGTGGCAAATGCAAGAACGCGCTGCTCTTGATTAGAATATCTGGATGACTCAAGATAATACCCAGCAAATTTCTACTGAAGGCATTTTAAAAAATGCCTTTGCAGCTGCTGTGGCTGTGGCTGATCCTCAAGTGATCGTCCCACAATATTTAGCGAAGATATTTCCGATTGGCGAGGAGCCTAAAGGTAGATGCTTAGTGGTGGGGGCCGGCAAGGCTAGTGCTTCAATGGCTAGCGCATTTGAGGCTTATGCAAAAAAACATTGGCCTCAAGTCAATCTAGAGGGCGTAGTGCTAACCCGTTATGGACATGCATCACCCACAAGTCATATTCAAATTATTGAAGCCGGTCATCCGGTGCCTGATCAGGCAGGGATGGATGGTGCTAAAGCGATCTATGCATTAACTCAGCAATTAGAACCGGGCGATGTACTCATTGCCCTCGTTTCTGGTGGTGGCTCAAGCTTACTGACCTTGCCGCAAGAAGGCATCACGATTGATGACATGCGCAAGACCACAGAGGCTTTATTGCGAAGCGGTGCCCCGATTGAAGAGATGAATATTGTTCGCAAACATTTATCTGCAATCTTGGGAGGCAATTTAGCAAGGGTTGCTATAGCCCGTGGCGCACGTGTAGAGGCATTACTCATATCTGACGTGACTGGTGATTCGCCAGCAGATATCGCTAGTGGGCCATGTGCAGCAGACTATTCCACTTACCGAGATGCCTTGGCTATCTTTGAAAAATATGGCTTAGGCAAAAATGAGATTCCTGTATCCGTTCTCAATCACCTACAGCAAGGGCTTGCTGGAGAAAAACCAGAGACCTTAAAAGATACTGATTTGGTAAATGCGCAAGTAGCCAATCATGTCATTGCCACTGCCTACAAAAGTTTGGAAGCCGCAGTGGATTATATTCGTAGTCAAGGTTATGAGGCTATTGTTCTGGGAGATACGATTACTGGTGAAGCACAAACAGTTGGCGTGACTCAGGCACAACTAGCTAGAGAACATGTATCTCAACTAACTGACAAACCACTGGCATTGATTTCTGGTGGTGAATGTACAGTCACTATCCCTGCCGGCCTTAAAGGTCGAGGGGGTCGTTGTAGTGAATACCTCCTCTCACTTTTTGCTGCCTCAAAAGATTTACCTAATCTATCAGCCTTAGCGGCAGATACCGATGGTATCGATGGCAGTGAAAAAAATGCGGGCGCATGGTTTACAGGTGATATTCGTAGGACTAGTTTGGATCAGGGGATTACTCCGGAGTCATTCTTGGCTGCCCATGATTGCTATGGCTTCTTTGCAGAATTAGGTGCTTTAGTGGAAACTGGTCCTACACTTACCAATGTGAATGATTTCCGCATCATTTTGCTCAATAAATAAACATGCCTAACAGCCCAACACAAATCGAACTGATTCAGCCAGATGATTGGCATTTGCATATCCGTGATGGCGAAGTGATGAAGGATGTCTTGGCTGATACTGCACGTCAGTTTGCTCGTGCGATCATCATGCCGAATTTGAAGCCGCCAGTTACCACTGTAGATCTGGCAAATGCATATCGCGCGCGAATCGAAGCGAGTCTGAAGTCTCTGGGCGTAACTAGCTTTACACCATTGATGACCCTGTATCTCACAGACAATACTTCTGCCGATGAAGTGCGTAAAGCTAAAGAACAGGGCATTACCGGAATCAAGCTATACCCTGCGGGTGCCACTACCAATAGTGATTCAGGGGTAAGTGATATCAAGCATTGCTATAAAGCTTTGGAAGCAATGCAAGCTGTCGGAATGCCGCTCTTGGTTCATGGTGAAGTGACTCATGCTGATATCGATATCTTTGATCGTGAAGCAGTGTTTATTGATACTGTTCTTGAGCCTTTGCGTAAAGTTTTCCCTGAGCTGAAAATTGTGTTTGAACACATTACTACTAAACAGGCAGCGCACTATGTTCGCGACGCTGCGACTGGTGGAAAAAATACCATTGCTGCTACCTTGACTCCTCAACATTTACTGATGAACCGTAATGCCATTTTTTCTGGTGGGATTCGTCCGCACAATTATTGCTTGCCTGTGCTTAAACGTGAAGAGCATCGTGTGGCATTGTTAGAGGCTGCTACTAGCGGTAATCCTCGTTTTTTCTTGGGTACTGATAGTGCGCCGCATGCCAAAGGCGCTAAAGAGGCGGCCTGTGGGTGTGCTGGTTGCTATAGCGCGTTTAATGCTCTTGGTTTATATGCAGAGGCATTCGAGAGTGCTGGAAAATTAGATAAGTTAGAGGGATTTACCAGTTTCTTTGGTCCAGATTTTTATCATTTGCCGCGCAATAGTAAAAAAATTATCCTCGCTAAGCAGGCTCAAAAAATTCCTGCTGAGCTACCGCTAGGCAATGACACGATTGTTCCACTTCGTGCTGGTGAAACGATCGCCTGGTCTCTCGTTTAAATACAACCCTACTTTTTTACAAGCCAATTTACTCTGACTGCGTTAGACTGCAGGCGCAGAGTCAATTGGGCAATCGCCGCCTCTTTATTGAGGGGGAGGAAAGTCCGGACTCCATAGGGAAGGGTGATGGCTAACGGCCATCCACGGCGACGTGAGGAATAGGGCCACAGAGACGAGCGTATTTAGTTACGGTGAAACGCGGTAACCTCCACCCGGAGCAATCCCAAGTAAGCAGGCGATGAGGCGTCCCGCTGAGTCTGCGGGTAGGGAGCTTGAGCCGTCAGGTAACTGCCGGCCTAGAGGAATGATTGCCCCTAGATGCAAATCTAGGCGACAGAATCCGGCTTATCGATTGACTCTGCACTTATTCTGAAATGACTTCAATGCTGTAAGTCAGTTCTGCAGTTTTGGCGAGCATAGTGGTGGCTGAGCAGTATTTTTCGTGAGAAAGCTTTACGGCACGATCCACTTTAGCTTGATCAAGGTCTTTGCCTTTTACTGTGAAGTGCAAATTGATCTTCGTAAAGACTTTGGGGTCCTCGGTGGCTCTTTCGGCCTGGAGGGTTACGTCACAAGCAGAAATAGCCTGTCTGGCCCTTTGTAGGATTAAAACCACATCAAATGCTGAGCAGCCCCCAGCGCCAGCCAAAAGCAGCTCCATCGGTCTAGGAGCCAAGTTTCTGCCGCCCGCTTCGGGCGCTCCATCCATATTAACAAGGTGGCCGCTGCCTGTTTCTGCAGAAAAAGCCATGCCGCTATTACCTAACCAAGATACTCGACATTCCATATTAGTGATCCCTAACTTACTAAATTAATCAATATTATCAATAGTTTACCAATAATGAAGCATTTGGGTCAGGAGATGTTTTTGGTCAAAAAACATCAAAAACTTGATTTTGGTCAATATTCTTGCATCGCACCATCGTTATCTATACAATAACCTTATTGGTAGTCAGTCTTGTATAAGACTGCGACTTACCTCCCAGTGTCTCCTCCACCCAAACAAAGGTGGATTCCAACCCAGGACTAGTTCCTGGGTTTTTTTGGGTTACAATTCAAGGCTTTACTGAATTACCGAACTAGTCAGCGGTAATTGTTTTACCAGTTAGATTGCAGAATCTGCGAGCTTGCAAACATAAGCAGGGCCAAGGTGGACGCGGTGTGATTGGAGTAATTTTTTTGACTATAACAATTTGAGAAATCATGAAAACTTTTTCCGCAAAATCCCATGAGGTAAAGCGTGAATGGTTCGTGATTGACGCTACGGACAAAGTCCTCGGTCGTGTCGCCAGTGAAGTGGCACACCGTCTACGCGGCAAGCACAAGCCTGAATTCACACCACACGTTGACACTGGCGACTTTATCGTCGTGATCAATTCATCTAAGCTGCGTGTCACTGGCACCAAAGGCTTGAACAAGATTTATTACCGTCACAGCGGATACCCAGGTGGTATTAGCTCGACTAACTTCGACAAGATGCAAGACCGTTTCCCAGGTCGCGCTTTGGAGAAAGCTGTGAAGGGTATGTTGCCAAAAGGCCCACTAGGCTATGCCATGATCAAGAAATTGAAAGTTTATGGCGACGCTAATCATCCGCACACGGCTCAACAGCCTAAAGCGTTAGAGATTTAAGGAAACCAAATGGCTATTAATTACGGAAGTTGGAATTACGGTACTGGTCGCCGCAAGAGTTCTGTTGCGCGCGTCTTCATTAAATCTGGCAAAGGTGAAATTACTGTTAACGGTAAGCCTATCGATGCTTATTTTGCTCGTGAAACATCACGCATGATCGCTCGTCAGCCTTTGGCTCTCACAGCCCACTTAACGACCTTTGATATCAAAGTAAACGTTTCTGGTGGCGGTGAAACTGGCCAAGCTGGTGCAGTTCGTCACGGTGTTACTCGTGCATTGATCGACTACGACAACGCTTTGAAACCAACCCTGTCTAAAGCAGGTTTGGTTACTCGCGATGCTCGTGAAGTTGAGCGTAAAAAAGTTGGTCTGCATGGCGCACGTCGTCGTAAGCAGTTCAGCAAGCGCTAATTTCTTTCAGTCGCTTAGTTTTATTGAAAGGGTCGCGCAAGCGGCCCTTTTTGTTTCTACAATAAGTGAAATAGTAGGAATGTTGTATTAATCTACGTAAGGCAGATTAATGACGGATGCGGTATTTTGGAGAAAGACATGATTAAGGTAGGTATCGTTGGCGGCACAGGATATACCGGGGTGGAATTATTGCGTTTATTAGCGCAGCATCCTGAGGTAAAAATTGTTGCTATTACTTCTCGTACAGAAGCTGGTATGCCAGTGGCTGAGATGTTCCCATCCTTGCGTGGTCGTGTCGATCTGAAATTTACGACGCCTGATGAAGCTAAATTAAATGAGTGTGATGTTGTCTTCTTTGCAACGCCACATGGTGTTGCTATGGCGCAAGCAAAAGAATTGCTGGCAAATAATGTGAAGATTTTGGATCTAGCCGCAGACTTTAGATTGAAGGATGTCAAAGAGTTTGCCAAGTGGTACGGCATGGAGCATAGCTGCCCAGAAATTTTGGCTGAAGCTGTTTATGGCTTGGCTGAAATTAATCGTGAAGCAATTAAAAAGGCGCGCGTGGTTGGTTTGGCTGGCTGTTACCCAACTTCCGTTCAACTTGGCCTTGCACCTTTGTTATCACCAAAATCTACTGGTGGTAAACACTTGATTGATGGCACCCACATCATCTCTGATTCGAAGTCAGGCACTTCTGGTGCTGGACGTAAGGCAGAGATTGGCACATTACTATCTGAGGCAAGTGATAACTTTAAGGCTTATGGCGTTAAGGGCCACCGCCATCTTCCAGAGATTGTGCAGGGTTTAAAAGCTATTGCTGGTCATGACCAAATTGGTCTGACATTTGTGCCGCATCTCACACCGATGGTGAGAGGTATTCATTCAACCTTATATGTGCGTTTAACTGAGGCTGGTAAGGAGGTTGATTATCAAAAGCTATATGAAAACTTCTATAAAGATGAGCCTTTTGTAGATGTTATGCCAGCCGGTAGCCACCCAGAAACACGCTCTGTTAGGGGTAGTAATGGCATCCGGATTGCAATTCATCGTCCTGGCGGAAGCGATACTTTGGTTATTTTGGTGGTGGAAGACAATTTGGTGAAAGGCGCCTCAGGCCAGGGTGTGCAGTGTATGAATCTCATGTTTGGACTGCCAGAAACTACCGGCCTGACCCAGATTGCAGTTTCCCCATAAAGACCCTTCAGCAGGCTGGGAATTAAAAGCCTAAAATGGATCATCGCTTTTTGAATTAGGAGTAAATCATGACCGAATTAGCTACGCAAACAGCACAAGATTTAGCTGAGCCACCAACCCCATTGGTGTTTACGGATAGTGCCGCTGCGAAAGTGGCCGACTTGATTGCTGAAGAAGGTAATCCAGAGTTGAAGTTGCGCGTATTCGTACAAGGCGGCGGTTGCTCTGGTTTTCAGTATGGCTTTACATTTGATGATGCTGTCAATGAAGACGACACCCTCTTTGAAAAGAATGGCGTTACTCTTCTAGTAGATTCAATGAGCTTCCAATATTTAGTTGGTGCTGAGATTGATTACAAAGAAGATATCAACGGATCACAGTTTGTGATTAAGAATCCAAATGCCACAACGACTTGTGGTTGCGGATCTTCTTTCTCTGCTTAAGAAAATCAGAAACTATGCAGGGTAGAAAGCACCTAGAATTCTAGGACCCTTCGCTCCTGTAACGGCCGGCAAATTTGCTGGCCGTTTTTCTTTATGGGCCCAAGCAAGCCACGCAAAAGCAAGGCCTTCAACGAGTTGCGGATCAATGCCAGCAGAGTCACTTGTCGTAATTTCTATAGGTCCTTTGAGCACATGCTGCCCTTTGACTTTGAGTAAATTCATCAAGGCGTTATTTCGAGCGCCACCCCCACAAACAATTAGCGTATGGGTTTGCGGGGCATGACGTAGTAAGGCATCTAAGATGGAATGTGCAGTCAAATGTAATAGTGTTGCTTGTATATCTTCAGCATGATGATTGTCTTGCCCCATTTTTTCTTGCAACCAAGTAAGATGAAAATCATCCCTTCCAGTACTTTTTGGTGGAGCTTTGATAAAGAAGGGATCAGACAACATTTTTGTCAGAAGTGCTTCATTAACTTTTCCTTGTAGCGCCCAATTGCCATTTTCATCAAAGGCATTGCCTTGATGCTCATGTATCCAAGCATCCATCAATATATTTCCAGGGCCACAATCAAAACCGGTGACTTCACCATCCTTGGGTAGAAGCGTGAGATTGGCAATGCCACCGATATTCAAAATTGCCAAATTTTCTGTTGATTGAAATTGTTGCGCATGAAAGGCTGGCACCAATGGTGCACCATGACCACCTGCAGCGACATCACGACTTCTAAAATCTGCGATGACATCAATACCAGTCTTTTCTGCCAGGAGGGCAGGGTTCAGTGTTTGGTGCGTATAGGCCATATCCCCAAGCTGTGGTTGATGACGAATGGTTTGGCCATGCGCACCAATGGCGGCGATATCAGAGGGCTGCAAATTTGCTTTTTTAAGTAATTGATTTACAGCCTCTGCATAAGCTAATGCTAGGGCATTGCCAGCCTGTTTCTCCCGATGAAGCTCATTGGGGCCAGGGCTTTGAAGGTCAAAAAGGGCTTGACGAAGCTCGGGACTAAAGGGGGTACTCACCGCATCCAGTGCACTGGTTTCCCCGTTGGGCCCAATCTGGGCTAGAACAGCATCTATCCCATCCAGACTAGTGCCGGACATGAGGCCAATGTAGAGGGAATGCGGTTTGTTCATCTAGTTCTCAGGAATGCGACAATTATGCTTAACAATTTAAATACTAAATAACTGTATCAGCATCCGAATCAGTATGACGGCAAAACCAGAACAAAAATATCCTTTAACCCCCGAAGTGTTTGCGGCACTTGAAGTC
>CAJEZV010000028.1:16239-17142 GCA_903995005.1 uncultured beta proteobacterium | reverse complement strand
CAATGGTTTTGTGCTTTCAACTCCCTGAACTATTGTTGCACTAGCCCCATCACCAAAAATAGTGCGAACACTTTTATCTAGAGGATTAATATATTTTGAGTAAGTATCTGCAGTCAAAATTAACACGGATCTAGCGGCTCCAGATTCGATCAATCCCTTAGCCAAAGATAAGGAATATACGTACCCAGAGCATCCCAGATTAATATCGACTGCCCCAATAGAAGTTGAGAGTTGTAATCGATTTTGCAAAATACAGGCTGTAGTTGGTAGTATGTAATCAGGCGCTTGTGTACAAAAAATTAGAAAATCCACATCGGCCTTATTGGTCTTGCCTTGCGCAAAAAGAGTCTGTGCCGCTTCATAAGCCAAATCACCAGCTGTTTCTTCAGGGCTAGCGATATGGCGATTACTAATTCCAGTTTTCTCCAAAATCTTATTGGCAGACCAACCCTTATACAATTCCCCCAATGCTGAATTAGTTAAAGTATTTTTTGGTAAATGCCCAGCAATGTCTATAATTTTTGCAAAATTTTTCATTTTTAAAGAGCGGCCAGAATATTTTTCAATTTATTTAATTAATGAAACAATTCGAATCTGATCCTCTAACTCCAAAGATGGGTATATTGGTAAACATAAAACCTCCTTGGAAGCTTTGAATGCTATGGGTAAATTCTCAGGGGCCGATGAAGATAACCCTTTATACATCGGAAACTCACTGATCAATGGATAAAAATATCGCCTAGAAAAAATATTATGATTTTTTAGTTTTTGATAAAGTTCATCTCTGGAGAGGGCATATTGTTCGCCTACCAAAATTGGAAAATAGGAGTAATTTGCCTGAGTCTCTCCCGAATCTTCAAGGCAATGAATACCCTTTACGTCTTTTAGAAGTGATCTATACAG
>CAJEZV010000028.1:0-16212 GCA_903995005.1 uncultured beta proteobacterium | reverse complement strand
TGGTCTATCTTCTTACGCGCATCTAAAACGCTATCCATATACTTGAGCTGAACCAAACCAAAAGCTGCGTTGACCTCACTCATCTTTCCATTAATACCTGCGACATTTACAGTTATTTCATCTACAAAGCCAAAATTTTTGAGTTGGTCTATATGATGCTTTGTTTTTGCATCCGGGGAAACAATAGCCCCGCCCTCAAAAGAATTGAATACTTTTGTTGCATGGAAACTAAGAACCGATAAATTTCCATGATTTAAAACACTCCCACAGTGACATCGCACCCCAAAAGCATGCGCAGCGTCATAAATAACTTTCAAATTATGTTTGACTGCAATTTCATCGATTGCATCAACATCGCATGGGTGCCCATAGCAGTGTACCGGTATTATTGCAGTTGTATTTGGGGTTATTGCAGCCGCAATTTTTAAGGCGTCCATGTTTAAAGTCTTCGGATCTATATCCACAAAAACAGGCTTGATTCCATTCCACAAAAGAGAGTGAGCAGTTGCAACAAACGAATATGGAGTTGTAATAACCTCGCCCGTAATGTTTAAGGCTTGCAATGCAGTAATTAGAGCAATTGTCCCATTGTTAAATAAAGAAATATGCTTCACACCAAGGTAATTACACAGCGCACTTTCTAGTTGCTGGTGGAATGGCCCTCCGTTGGTTAAAGTCTTGTTTTCCCATATTTTCTCTAAATAATCATAATAATCTTCCAAAGGGGGAAGAAAGGGCTGGGTAACATAAATCGGCTTGTCATTCATTGTTAGACTCTATTTCAAACCCCGTTGAATTTTTTAATCACATTTAAGCATTAAAAACACATCAACTCAATTCTAAAATTTATCAATCTCTATTTTCGCATGTAATTGAATTTTTATAGATTGTCCCCATTTTTTCTAATTAGCTTAAAAATCATGTTAATTCAGTCAATTTTTTAAATTAAGGCCAGTGATTACATCAACTTAATTCCCCAAAACTTAGTAGGTGGTGAGGCTAAAATTATTGCACTAGATAATTTTTAGCATAAGCTTCAAATATCCTCTTCGGCCCAAAGATTTAGAGGTATCAACTCATTGGGTTGCTCTTTTTATATTCCAAATAGATTAGCTCAAAAATTCATATGAAATCACCCCATTTCTTAAGAAAGGTGCATTATGTTTGAAGTAAAATTAGAATCACAAAGACATTTCTTTCAGTCTACTTTCCCAGCACTTTAGTCCCTCAATAAGGTTTTTATGTTTCTAAAAAAAATTTTTATGAAAAAAGTACATATTTTTGTGCGTCATGTTCATATTTACAACCCTTTACCCAAAGCTCGCCCTGAATGGTTTTTAATTGAAAATTGCTTCAGAAATTTAGTTGCTACCCTTTCAGATAACAAGTTGCCTCTTAATGTTCATTTAACTGTAATGTTTGATGGAAACGATACTTCGTATAACGATGACTTTCTCTCAAGCTTTATGAAGTCTTATGAAAGTGATTCCCCACTAAAAATAAACGTCATACAATTTCAGGGTGGGTCTGACGGCAAGGCATTTCACCATACTATTGATCACGTCTTGAAGGAAAATTATTCAGATGATGATTGGATTTATTTACTAGAAAACGACTATTTGCATGTTGCTAACTGGGTAAGCAAACTTGCAGACCTACTCAACCATCAAAAAAATATTGACTATATATCCTTATACGATCACTACGATAAATATCTCTACAGCGATTATGATAATTTGCAATCAAAGGTATTATTTTGTGGTAGCCACCACTGGCGAACTACTCCAAGTACCTGTGCCACATTTTTAGTTACCGCAAAAACTCTTAGGGAAGATGCTGAAATTATAAAAACTGCTGGTGGAGATCATGATTTTTTTACTGCACTTGCGAAAATAAAATCTAGAAAATTATTGAGTCCAATTCCAGGACTTTCTACTCACTGCATGAAAGATTTTTTATCTCCCGGTATTGATTGGGAAAAAATCAGCAACTCCGCAAAATTAAATTTTTAAAAAATGCTTCTATCTGCTCTACATCAAAAGGCCCGAAATCTTCACCGCCAACTTCGAAAGGGTATCAAAGGAACATTTAGACCTGAGATATCTCAAAGAAAAATTCGAGCCTTCATTAAAAGTACACAGTTCGCAGGTCAACCACAATTTCAGCCCTCAGCAACTCCTTCTATTGCTATTGTGGTTCCTTGCTATGGGCACGCCCCGTTCTTACGAGAAATGTTTGAGAGTATTCGGCAGCAAACAGTCGCCCCAGATGAAGTGATTTTTGTTGTAGATAAATCACCTGACGATAGCCTGCAGCTTCTTCAGAAGCTTATTAATGAAAATCAGCATAACAGCACATCACGCTTTATAATTTTAGAAAATGATACGAATTTAGGTCAAGCGGCAAGCTTAAATAAAGGCATCGAATATTCTACTGCTGTACTCATCATGATTCTCAATGATGATGACTACCTAATGCATGACAGTATTGAAGTTACCTATCAGATCTTAAATAAATATCCTGATGCTGCCTTGCTCGGCGGGCATTCCTTACATTTTGGTGCGGATGAACTTCAGCACACTACTAAGCTAATCACATCTATTTGCCCAGCTGAAAATATTGAAATTGATTTACGACACCCCAGTCAAGTCAAGAGCTATCGGAAATATAACGACATTAATATGACTCACTCTGGTAGCAGCTTTTATAAGGCTGCCTGGAAATGTATTGGTGGCTATTACCCTGACAAATCACAGAGGCTAGTCCACTTTTCTGACAGGGATTTCCAATTAAGAATGAATGCTTTATTCCCAGTTGCCCTGAGTAACATCACACCCCTGAGCTGCTGGAGAAATGATAGCAGCGTTGATCAAGGGGTTAATTCTTAATTAGTTCCGCAGATAGTCTATTAAATCTGGGGCTGCCAGGAGTGCGCCATCGCGACTCATATGTGAATCATCCCAATAATTGGCTGTAGAACCGCTAATGACCTGACAGATACCCTTAGGGCATAGTTTTTCATAAGGGTATATAAACACAAGATTCTTAGGTCTATCCAACGCCTTAGTCAGTATGGTGAAATTATCATTTGCTAGATATTGATCAGCGTATAGTGGACATTCTTTTTTTCTCGCGGGGATATAGTAGTTGGCAATCTCGCAATCTAAATCAACATTCGGAATCGAGCCAACAATAGCGATCTTTTCTGGAGCTAATCCACTAGCCTTATAGGATTCCTGCATTTGATCCCTTAAGATATCGGGATCCATATTTCCCCAGCGCTGAGCATGTATCACGGCATATAGGCGATCTTCTCGTAATTTACGGATTTGCTCCCACATTAACTGACACATCCCATTCTTATCTGCGCCCTCTTTTTTCGATAAGAAACAGTCCCCATAGCCCAAGAAAATGAATTTAAATTCTGTACCCAAGGCGTGGTTTAGGGCGCTAGTCAGATGCCCCGCATGGCTATCACCATAAATTAATATAGTTTTCTTGGCATCTAAATTTCCAAATGTACATGGGTAAAGGACGTTATCGCGAACTACATTGTCACATCCAGTTAGTTGACTATTACGCTGCAGAGGTTCAGGCGAAAATCTACTAGCCAGCCCATTATTCTCCTTAACAAAATAAGCTGATGCTCCAACTACAATCATTAAGAAAGTCATTGCATAGATTTTTGTGCCATCCTTCGAAGACCTCCGAATTGGCGACTCTATAAATTTCAATGTTCCCCATGCCAAGAGAAATGATAGCAAAATTGCCCCTGCAGTTTGTAATTCTGTTAAGGCATGCCCGCTATAAATTCGCCCCAGGGAAAAAACTGGCCAATGCCAAAGATAGAGTGGGTAGCTTATTAAGCCAATCCAAACCATTACTCTAGTGCTGAGTAAGGAGCGGTTAATCATTGCATCCGGACCAGAGAAAATCAATAAAGTCGCCCCAACTACAGGCAGCAATGCAAACCAACCAGGAAATGGAAGTAATTTATTAAATGTAAATACTCCTAGAAGAATGCAAGCAAGCCCTGTAATCGACAGAAGGTCCCGAGATTGTGATCCAAACTGAATATGCTTAAGCTTATACAAGCTAAGATAAGCTAACAAACCACCTATTAAGAGCTCCCAAAAACGTGTGAAGGGTGCGTAAAAAGCTCCAATAGGATCGGTATTAATATAAAAAATATTTAAGCCGAAGGAGGTAATCAGAATGAATATAGTTAAATAAAGAAGATTAACTTTAAGTCGACTAAATACCCATAAAATGAGTGGCCAAAAGATATAAAACTGCTCTTCAACTGCCAGCGACCATAAATGTAGTAAAGGCTTTTTATCTACCGCTATATCAAAATAGCCGCTTTGTCGCCAAAATATAAAGTTTGAAAAGAATGCCGCTCCGCCAGCAATTTCTTGATTTAGAGTCTCGTATTCTCTGGGCGTTAAGAAAAACCATCCAAAGAAAAAGGCAGTAAACAGAACCACAAGAAGTGCGGGGAAAATTCTTTTAATTCGGCGGGAATAAAAATCTATAAAACCAAAACTGTCAGATCGCAGCTCAGAATAAATAATTCTAGAAATCAGATAGCCTGAAATAACAAAGAAAACATCAACTCCAACAAACCCACCTTGTATATATTGTGGGAAGCCATGAAATAAGATTACCGCAAGAACGGCCACAGCACGTAGTCCGTCTATATCAGGTCGATATTTAATATGAAATAGGCTAGACATACTCAAATACGGTAGCGCTTTACCTAGGAAACCAAGGGTGCTTACTCAATGCTCGATCTAGGGCTCTAGCTACGGAGCGAAGGCGCTTTCTAAGACCTTGGACCGGGGCTCGCTCCTGTCGATCATCAATCGTAGACTTTGCTCGAGTGATATCTACTGGATAAGGACGTACGGCCAAAAATTCCAGGCCATGCTTTTTTTGATGCTCTAAAAAATGATCTACTGGCTCATAAATATCAGAAGATTCATTAATTAAAGCACGGGCTATCTCAGGCTTTAGAAGATATGCTGTAGCACCAACCGCATCGCCAATATTTTTTACTAAATGAACGCCATCAATTAATGAGAGCTCCTGATAAGGAACCTCATACAACCCTTGCAAGCGGACAAAATTCCAATCGTTCGGTCTATTTAATAGAGACAAAATAGTGTGTTCAAATTCTGGAGCTAAAACAAAGTCGTCTTCAAAGATTAATGTTGGAATATTTTTCTCAACGCAGCGTTTCCACGCTTCCTTATGCGAAAGATAGCAACCAATTTCATTGGGCGTTAGCTCATACCCTTGAAGGCACTTCACTTTTAAGGGTTTATATTCATCGGGGGGATTTTTTAGCGCAGAGCCATCAACCGCATCTAAAAAAGACCATGGCATCGAAACTGTCTGCAGCTCACTTTCAACCTTTGCCCTGCGATCAAGTGATCTCTGCAAAGAAATGACTAGAATCTGGAAAGGCAATGCTGTAACTGTCATAAATTCAATTAGCCTAAAGGTAGCTTTGCAAGTAGCGGAGAAATCTTTTTAATCTTTTATTTACTCTTGAAAGCAATGACTTCTGAGGAGCCCCAAGATCCAAATCTGAATCCCAGTTCGATTGATAAATAACCCCTAGATAATTTTTGCTAAGTCTATCCTCAGACTCCCCCAATCTTCGGAGTAAATAAAACTGCCAATCGTAGTAATAAATCCGAAACAACTGCTCTATTGGATGCAAGGGAATCGCCTGGAAATTCAATAGGGCCTCAAGATACAGTAGCGTCTCTGGATGCTCAGGAGTGGAAATATCCCAGAAGCTTAACCCTCGAGGGATCAGAAATTGCTCATCCAATGAACGCCAAACTTTAGACGACCAAATAAAAGGTGGGCAAGGGCAATAATAATTAGGCCCTTCTCTGTCAAATAAAGTCTTGACTCGATCACCCTCAAGACGCAGATTTTCTTCAACCCTAGGATGCTTACGGTCAATTGCTAACTGAAAAAATTCTTTATTTTGGTAAATAACAGTGTAAGGATTACCATCTGAGGCAATAAAGTCCTTATGGCTAAACTCTTTAAGAAAAATGCAATCTGAATCGAGACAGACATAGTTTTCTGAAATACCTAGTCGCCAGAATTCAGACTTGATTGCCTGCTGTGCTAAAGAGCCAGTTCTCGTTTTTTCTATTCCTGGTTTTGCTCTTGGGTTAGCTGCAATGATGGACTCATCTGATACCCAGTGATATTCAATATTTGAACCAAGAATATTCTTTAATTCATCTAGTTGATCTTGTGGTGTCGAAATATAGAACGGAATTTGCTCTACGTTATATTTCTGAATAGACTCCAGCAAACGCTTGAGCCGTAGGAAGTCCCGTCGATATGACTTGCAATAGAGAACGAGATCTTTCAAATGCTTTCCTTATTTTTCTGAACTTCAGAAAGTATTTTATACACCGCCTGGCTTACTCCAATAGGCTCACCACTCGGATTTTGCAAGCGCTGATGTTTCCAGTCTAGCCAAATTCTCTCTAAGGCCATAGCAATCCCTGCTTTATCGCCCTCCAGACTCAGGTAAGCGCCACGCTCTTCCAGCATCTGGTCTAGCTGAGGATTGCGATGTGTAATACCCCAAATTGGCCGACCAGTCCAAAGATACTCATAAAACTTAGAGGGGATGTACTCGGCGCACCACTCATCATTGCCATGTAGCAATATCAATACATCCGCCTCTTGCATTTTTTCTACTACGCGCTCGCGTCCAGACTTGCCTGTCACAGGATCTTTCTCAAGTCGCCCATGCGCTAGCAGTACATCACTCAATCCTAAATTCTGGATGGCGGCAATGGTTAAAGAATCCAAAGGTGCGCCATAAGCATGGACTCGCATCAAATCCCTTGCCTCAGGGTGCTTTTTAAGCAAGGGGACTACAGCATTCAGGATGGTAGATAAAGAACGATCATTGGCCAAAGAACCAAAATGGCATAGGTTTAATTTATCTGAATAAGTATGTGGCTTTGAAAAGGCTAGTCCGCCTGGCGGCTCCGCTCCAGGCAAGACCATAAATCCATGGGCATTATTTGGAGTATTTAAGTTTGGATTGCGTACCTTTGCATAATGCAGGGCGCCTTCCGTAAACCACCAAACATGATCTGCATATTTGGCTAATTGATTCTCTAAATAATGTCTAAAACGCGCATCGCGATTTTTGGGCTTCTCAAAACCTTGATCATTCGGGCTCTTACGAATCACCAGGGGATCATGAATCTCGGCAATCCAGGTCACGCCCTTGACCTTCTTGAGCCAAAGGCCAGCCAAGTGAGCAGACCAAGCACCCCCCGTACTAAAAACTAAATCTACTTTGCCTGAATTAATGATAGGTAGAGCATGCATAAATGCAGGCATCGCCCACGACCATTGACTTGAATACCCCAAGCAGAGTTTTTCGAGGCCAATAAAAGGGGCTAGCAGCACTGAAACTGTTCCAGTTAAAAGCTTATAAATAAATCCACGGCCATATTGATTAGCAATCCAGTGGCGAAAATCAAAACGAAATGCTGCTGGGCCCCAGGCTAAAAACTGTCGATGAGGAAAACGTTGGTCTTTAATACCAGTGATAGCACTGAAAACAATTGGCTCAATGCCTTGATCTAAAAGATAGGGAATTTTGTCAGTAATCGTCTGACTGGAGGCTCGCCCGTCCATATTGAAACCATGAGACAAAATCAGCCAAGACTTTTTTGCTGGCATCACACTTAGCTGATCTTTATTTTGCGGCACTGACTAACTTAGTTACCTGCAACAATCGACATCACAGCCATACGCACAGCAATACCAAAGGTGACCTGATTCAAGATGACCGCTTGAGGACCATCGGCTACCACTGAATCGATCTCAACCCCACGATTCATTGGACCAGGGTGCATCACAATAGCATCTGACTTTGCTAAAGCAAGACGCGAAGGGTTTAAGCCATACTGCTTGAAGAATGCATCACCCTCAGGAACCTGACCTGCCTCCATGCGCTCTTTCTGAATACGCAGAGTCATCACAACATCAACATCCTTAAGCCCCTCTTCCATACTATGGAAGACCTTTACGCCCAGCATATCTAAATTACTTGGTAATAAACTCTCTGGACCAATGGCACGGATGTCATCGCACCCAAGCGTAGTCAATGCATGAATATTGGATTTGGCGACACGACTATGAACAATATCTCCAACAATAGCAACCTTCAGACCTTTAAAGCTCTGTTTAAAGT
The DNA here is from genome assembly GCA_903995005.1 of uncultured beta proteobacterium. GTDB lineage: Bacteria > Pseudomonadota > Gammaproteobacteria > Burkholderiales > Burkholderiaceae > Polynucleobacter. The sequence continues at coordinate 7,958 of CAJEZV010000028.1, read as the reverse complement.
GACGCATCGTATACATATCCAACAAACCTTGAGTAGGATGCTGGTTACTACCATCCCCTGCATTAACAACATGTACGTGTGAGGGTACATGGTTTGCAATTTCAATTGGAGCTTTCGACAAACTATGACGGACAACAAAAATATCCGCTTGCATTGCAACTAAGTTATCAATGGTATCTAAAAGACTTTCACCCTTTGCAGTTGAAGAGGTGGAGATATCCAGATTAATCACATCGGCAGATAGGCGTTTAGCTGCAATCTCAAAAGTAGTCCGAGTACGAGTTGAGTTTTCAAAAAAAAGGTTAAATACACTCTTGCCACGCAATAAGGGGACCTTCTTCACCTCTCTCGATGGATCGGTAACGCTGACAAACTGCTTAGCAGTATCAAGAATATGAAGGATTTGCTCTTTTGGCAGACCCTCTAAGGTCAAAAGATGGGTTAACTCACCAGCAGAATTAAATTGATTCACTGAGCTCATTATTCGCGCTCCTTAAGCTGAAAGCTGAACTTGCCAGCTGCATCTTTTTCTAAAACCAAGATTTTTTGATCTGAAACTTCGATTGCTTCACCGACAAAATTTGCTGCAATAGGTAATTCACGCTTGCCGCGATCCGCTAAAACCATTAGCTCGACTTGCGCAGGTCGACCAAAATCAAATAACTCATTAAGGGCAGCCCTCACAGTTCTACCGGTAAGCAATACATCATCAATCAAGATTACATTTGCGCCATTCACTTCAAATGGTAACTTGGTTGACATGGTGCTCGCTGTTCTTAACGCAGTCATACCCTTTTCTGCATAGTCATCTCGATGAAAGGCCACATTAATGACGCCATAGTGAGGTAAGTTCAAATCTTGCGCTAAGCGCTCAGCAATCCATGCGCCACCCATCGCCAGACCAGCGAGCTCGAATGACCCAGATTGCAGCCTGCCACGCAAGTTTTCTAATAATTTTCTGTATGAGGATTCAGCGTTCATTCTTTAGTTCCGGTGCTTTTGTATTTTCTGCAAAATATTGCTCCAAAATAAGCGCAGCAGAATGCGCATCTAGATTGTCGTGCATCTGGGGGTTTCCCTCCAAAACTGCTGATGTATATCGCTCATCCACCCAAATTATGGGTAAATGGAAGCGTCCATGAAGCTGATTACCAAAACGTTTTGCTTTGGCGGTCATTTCATGTTTAGTGCCATCAGGATGTGTTGGGAGCCCCACAATAATTTGATCTGGCTGCCACTCTTTTAAGAGATGTTCAATTTCCCGAAATAGTCCGTCTGCATTCTGAGCTGCCATAGTCTTTAATGCCTGACTGACTCTTGTCTCTGTATTACCTACCGCCACACCAATCCGACGGGTTCCATAATCAAAAGCCAGAATTGTTATCGGCTTTATAAGCGGACTAGGCATGCCCCGCCTCTCCAGATAGATGTGAGGGATCAATTCCTAAAAAACTCATTGCTTTTTCATAGCGCTGACTCGAGGGAGTATCAAAAATAATGTCGACCATTTGTTGGCGTGAAAGAGGGACATTCATCCACCCATTCATAGTAATTTCTTCCTCAAGCTGTCCAGCACCCCATCCTGCATAGCCTAAAGTCATCAGAAACTTGCGCGGCCCATTTCCAATAGCTACTGCCTCCAATACATCCTTGGAAGTAGTCATCGTTAAACCGCCAGGAATAATTAATGAAGAGCTATAAGACGGGCTAGGAATAGACTCATGCAAGACAAAGCCGCGCTCAACCTGAACAGGGCCACCAAAATATACTGGTTGCTCTAGCAAAGGCGCAATTTCTAATTTCAGCTCAATCTTGTCAAACAGGGTTCCAAGGTCTAGCTCGGTCGGCCGATTCACCACCAAACCCATTGCGCCCCTCTCGGTATGCTCAAAGAGATAGATAACTGATCCTGAAAAATTAGGATCCACCATACCGGGCATAGCGACTAGAAATTGATTGGCTAAATGACTGGCTGAAAAGGAAATTGAAGACTCTGGCACAAACGGTGGGTCTGAAGCAGGGGGTGCTTTTTTAGCCGAAGTCATATGGCTCTATTTTACAGAATATCTAGATTTTTCCAGTAATCCAGTAGGCAAAAAGACCAATTATTTCGTGGATGAGCTTATTCCAATTTTGTGCTCCATCCACCAAATCAAATACAGTCCACTGTAGAGTATTCGCTGTTTGGTAGTCCACTGGTAAAGGAATCACCTCTAGCCCCTGCTTCTGAAAAATTTTCATTTATCGATACATATGACTTGCTGAGGTAATCAAAAGCCATGGTTTTGCAGGCTTACCACTTTCGATCTCCAGAATCATGGGCTTCATAAAGACCACATTTTCATAATAACCAGCCCTGTCTGCCAAGCCTTGTTCCCTAATCAACTGCTTAAATGCATCAGCCTCAGATATCCCTTTTGATGTAATGCGCCCAGAAAACCCACTAAAGATGAACGGTAAATCGGGATACTTCCTAATAAGCTCGAAGGCCTTCGTCACTCGCTCAGCGGATGAGTAAATAGAAATCTCACCGCGGTCTATTGCGATCTCACCTCCCTCAATAGATCCGCCCAAAATAATGATTCCACCCAGATCTTTTTCAGAAATAAAAGCAAGATTTTCTCTAGGAACTTTATCTTCTAAAGCTCTCATTAAGCTCTCGGAGCAAGGTAGCCAACCAATAATTAGCAAATCCAGAAGTGCTAATAATAAAAATCGTTTACAAAGACGGGGTTTCTTAAGCCCAAAAAGAGCAAGCCAAAGAAAATGAAAATGATGGCCCAGTTGAGGGGCTCTATGCAGAAATGCAGTAGTTTTGAAGTCAGAAAAAATAGGCCATCCACAATGAAATAGATATTACCTTGCTACCAGGCAAACCTAGCAAATTAGCCCTAATATAGGGGCTATGCAAAAAGCTCTAGTTTGGCTCCGTCGTGATCTGCGTCTATATGACAATGCCGCACTTTCCCACGCCCTAAAAGAGGCCAAACAGGTCTGGGTGGGCTTCATTTTTGATGCTGAGATTCTCAAACCACTTATTCAGGGCGAATTAGATGCTAAAGGCTTAAAACACGAGCGCCGTGTTGACTTTATTTGGCAAGGTCTAAAGCAAATTGATAAAGAGCTACGCACCATGGGCGGAGGTCTCATTGTTCGTTTTGGTAAACCTACTGAATGTATTCCTCAAATTGCCAAAGAACTAGGTGTTGATACTGTCTTTGTTAACCATGACTATGAGCCATCTGCTATTGCTAGAGATAACTCCGTTAAAACTCTGCTAGAGAAAATGGGCATTCAGTTTGAACATTTTAAAGATCAAGTAATTTTTGAGAAGAAAGAAATTCTCACTAACTCTAATACTGTTTTTTCCATTTTCACGCCCTATAAAAATAATTGGCTTAAAACTCTACAAGAAAAAGATTTAGCTGCACATGAATGCAAACCTAAGCCAGGTCAAATTGCAGCCATACCCAAAAAATTAGAGCTCCCCTTTCCTTCTCTTGAATCAATGGGCTTTAGCCCCACTGGTATTGAAGCCTATTTACCACCAGGCTCTGAGGGTGGGCAAGCATTTTTAGAAGACTTTCTTTCCCGCATTGATCAATACCAAATTGGCAGAGACTTTCCTGCTATCAAGGGCGTCAGTTATTTATCAACCCATTTACGCTTTGGTATGCTCTCCATTAGAGGGCTGGTGCGAGAAGCACATCGTCGCATGCTTGCTGGAAGTATGGGCGCCACAATTTGGTTAAGCGAACTTATTTGGCGAGATTTTTACTTCATGATTTTGTCTAATCATCCAAGATTAGCTGATGGAGTCTCCTTCAAACCTGACTATGACAAGATTGCCTGGGAAAGTGGCGCGCATGCAAAAAAACTTTTTGCAGCTTGGTGCGAGGGTAAAACAGGTTATCCACTAGTTGATGCAGCCATGCATCAACTCAATCAAAGTGGTTATATGCACAATCGTCTACGCATGGTAGTAGCTAGCTTTCTCACTAAAGATCTCGGTATTGACTGGCGTTGGGGCGAGGCCTATTTTGCCGAACACCTCAATGACTTTGAGCTCTCATCCAATAATGGCGGCTGGCAATGGGCCTCTTCATCAGGTTGTGATGCCCAACCCTATTTCCGTATTTTCAACCCCATCACTCAATCGGAGAAATTTGATCCCGAGGGGAAATTTATTCGACGCTATTTGCCACAACTGGAAAAGCTCTCAAAGAAGTCAATTCATGCACCCTGGAAATCAGGACATATTGAGCTTGAAGCTGCTGGCGTAGTCTTAGGTAGAGACTATCCATTGCCTGTTGTTGATCACGACGAGGCGCGCAAGAAAACTTTAGTGCGCTATAGCGTAGTAAAAAAGTGAGCGCGTAATCGTCTAGGGGAGACTTTTCCACTAAGATAGGGCATGAGCAAAATTTATGCTGTGGGCGATGTTCAAGGATGCGCTCCCTCACTTAAAGCCCTAGTAAAGAGTCTTCCCAAAAAATCAAAAATGATTTTTTTAGGAGATCTAGTTAATCGCGGTCCAAACTCTCTTGGCGCCCTAAGGCAACTTAAATCTTTACAAGAATCTGGCCGGGCTGAATGTATTCTTGGTAATCACGATCTCCATCTATTAGCAATAGATGCGGGACTTCGTAATACCAAAGGTTTAGATACAGTTGACGGAATTCTCAAAGCACCCGATCGCAAAGAACTCATCGACTGGATACGCAATCGACCTATGGCACTAAGTAATGGCAAAGTACTCACAGTGCATGCTGGCGTTCTTCCGCAATGGGACTTGCAGCAAACTATTGAATGCGCTCAAGAGGTTGAAAAAGCCCTACGCAGCAAATCCTATAAACAGTTTTTAGCGAATATGTATGGCAATACTCCCAATAAATGGAGTAACTCGCTAAAGGGTTATGAGCGTCTGCGCCTCATTACCAATGCGCTGACCCGTATGCGTTTTTGTTCACCGAGTGGACAAATGGAGTTTGAAAGCAAAGAAGGCTTGGAAAATGGTCCTAAGGGTTATATCCCCTGGTTTAAGGCACCCAAACGCAAAACTGCTAACACTCTCATTTACTTCGGCCATTGGTCAACACTGGGCTTATTACGACGCAATAATGTGATTGGCTTGGACACTGGCTGTGTTTGGGGTGGCAAATTGACTGCCCTAGAAATTGCAGACTCCAATAAAGATTCAAAAGACCTTGAGCTTATTCAGGTGGATGGATATGACCATCCACTCAGAATGTAATTACTCTATTAGAGCTTCTTAAATGAGCTCTCGGCTGCAGCAATAATGGCATTGATGACTTCATTGTCATGCGCAATGGATGTGAATCCAGCTTCGTATGCCGATGGCGCAAGATATACACCCTCATCTAGCATCAGATGAAAAAATTTCTTGAATGCCTCAATATCGGATTTAGTCACCGCCTCGTAGGAAGTCGGAACCTGATTTACAAAATAGAAACCAAACATACCGCCTTCGCTATCGACTGAGAACGGAATATTTGCCTTATCTGCCGCCTGCTTCAAACCAGTCATGAGCTTTTTGGTTTGCCCACCTAGGCATTCATAAAAACCTTCCCTAGAAATAATCTCTAGAGTCTTCAGGCCTGCCGCCACAGCCACTGGATTACCGGATAAAGTGCCTGCTTGGTAAACGCTACCTAGGGGCGCAAGCTTAGACATGATCTCTTTTTTCCCACCAAAAGCTGCCATAGGCATCCCACCACCCATGACTTTGCCCAAGCAAGTCAGGTCAGGGGTAATGCCTTGCAAAGACTGGGCGCCGCCTAAGGCAACCCTAAAGCCCGTCATCACTTCGTCATAAATCAATACACTGCCATACTGATTTGTGAGATTACGAATTGCTGATAAAAATTCTTTTGAGGGCTTTATCAAATTCATATTACCCGCAATAGGCTCCAAAATGACTGCGGCAATTTGGTCACCCTGCTTCTTAAAGACTTCCTCAATTGCAGCTGTGTCGTTATATGGCAATACCAAGGTGTGCTTTACCAAGTCTTGTGGAACGCCGCCAGAAGATGGTGCATTTTGAGTAGAGTCGGCGAAGGTTAACAAACCAGAACCCGCTTTGACTAGCAGGCTATCCGCATGGCCGTGATAACAGCCTTCAAATTTAATAATTAAGTCCCGACCGGTATAGCCGCGCGCAAGACGGAGGGCACTCATCGTCGCCTCAGTGCCACTCGAAACCATGCGGACTTGCTCAACGCTAGGCATTACAGAACAAATACGCTCTGCTAATTCAATCTCGCCCTCTGTTGGAGCGCCATAACTAAAACTGGTTTCTGCTGCTTTTTGTACCGCCTCAACGACCTCTGGGTTTGCATGCCCAACAATCATTGGGCCCCAAGACATAATCAAATCAATATAACGCTTATTGTTGGCATCCCAAAAGTAAGGCCCCTTGGCTTTGATAACGAAACGAGGTGTACCACCTACTTGACGAAACGCCCTCACAGGAGAATTCACGCCTCCAGGGATCGTCTTTTGTGCACGTTCAAATAAAACCTCGTTTTGATCTAGCTTTGCCATCATGAGTTCCTAATTAAATCGCCATCATTTCAAAATCATCTTTACGGGCACCACATTCTGGACAAGTCCAATTCATTGGGACATCTTTCCACAGAGTGCCTGGAGCAATGCCCTCATCAGGCAAGCCAGCAGACTCATCATAGACCCAGCCACAGATCAGGCACATATAGGTTTTAAATTCCATTTATTTGCTCTCCGCTCAATTTCTTTAGGATTTAATCACTAGTATCTTTATTTTAAGGGGGCTTAGTCTTCCGTTGATGAAGAGCGCTTTGAATGCATCTCAAACTTAAATAAACGGCACTCTAGTGGGCCATTGAATAATGGGGTGCGCTTAGATTCCTTAATTCGCAACTGCCCAGGTAAAGCCATATCGGCAGTCAATACAAAGACATTCCACCCACCAAAAGCATCTTTTAAGTGTTGGCCAAATTGGCGCAAGAACTCCGCAAATTTCGGGTCTTGCTCCTCTTGAGCCTGAAGTTTTTTCAAAGACTCGCGACTAGAACGCTTAGCGCTCTGACGGCCTGTTTCCAAATTCATCTCAAAACGATTCTCTGGCTCACCATACTCAGCATCACTAGAGTCAGGATCCTGAGGACTGCCACCTCTGCCGCCCTTAATAACAAGACGCTCACCATAAGGTGGGTTTAATAACATCACACCCTCTTGAGCATTCATGGGCGGCTTGCTTGCTAGAGCATCTACCTGACGTACCAGCGGTTGATCTGGTAACTGAGCCCTCTGCCAATTACCTCTAAACATGGAGACCAATTTTTCATTGATATCTCCGCCACTAATTCTTAAGGAATCTACATCTGGATATTGCTTACGCTTTTCTAGCATTTGTGCCAGTGCAGCTTCTTTTAAATTACCCCAGCGCTTTTGCTCAGCGGCTTCATTAAAGGGCCTCAGTCTCTGAAAGCCAAAGCCATTTGCAGATGTTACGAGCGGGCGATAGGCTAATCTACTGGGCTTAGCATCATCGCCATACATCCCTGCCCGAATCGCACCTGGTGGAATAGAGAGCGCCATCTGAGCAGCTTCAATCAAGAAAGTACCACTACCGCACATTGGATCAAATAAAGACTGGCCCGGCTTCCAACCCGTGATCGACAAGATGCCAGCAGCCAAGTTTTCTTTGAGTGGTGCATCGCCCTTCTCATCACGCCAACCGCGCTTAAAGAGAGCTTCACCAGAAGTATCTAAGTAAATGGTGATTTGGGTGGCAGTTAAGTGCGCCTGAACTCGTACATCTGGAAATGCTGTATCAATACTGGGACGATCACCAGTCACATCACGCAGGCGATCTACGATGGCATCTTTAATTTTCAGAGTCGCAAAGTTCAAACTCTTCAATGGAGAGCGATGGGCAGTAACATCAACCCGCAAAG
>CAJEZV010000027.1 GCA_903995005.1 uncultured beta proteobacterium | reverse complement strand
CAAACCCCCGGCACTGGCAGAAATTGGGTTTGGCTGCTTCGTTCCCGACCTGACCAGGTTATCCAACCCACCATGCGGGGAGGCCCATCCAATTCCATTTTAGCTTGTTAGAATGTAAGACATGACAGCACTGGCATTAGCCCGTTCGTGGCGCCCTAAAACGTTTTCGCAATTAGTAGGACAAGACCATGTGGTTAAGGCCTTAACCCATGCCTTAGACCAGGATCAACTACATCATGCGCCATCGGCATCGATCCGCGGTACTGATGGTAGATTTTTGCTTACGGAAGAGAAAATAAGGTAGATATTTTTTCTGCTGACGCAAGAATTACAGTTGGTAAATTGCTTGGATAAAGAAACTTTGAAGTGATCTCGCTGCTATTGACTGGTATAAATCGTTAATAGCACAGGACTATTAAGGAATAATCTTTAAACCCCAAGTTAACTCAGCAAAAAGGTAATGAATATGAAGAAGCTAGTTGCGTTGTGTTCTTTGGTTGTTATTGCAACTATTGGCTGTGCCGGTGCTGATGTTCGCCCAATCGTAGACATGAAGGGTGTTAATGAATCTGCCTATGAAAAAGACCTGCAAGAGTGCCAAGCGTATGCAAAAGATCAATCTGGCATGGGTGAGACTGCAGCAAAAGGTGCTGGCGCAGGTGCCATAGTTGGAGGCTTGCTGGGACTGGTTACGGGTGGTAATAAGACTGGCATCATTCAGGCAGCCGGTGCTGGTGCAGTGATAGGTGGAGCTGGCGGTGCATTTAGCGGTAACCAGGCTCAGGAAGCGATTGTTAACCGCTGCTTGAGTGGTAGAGGTTATAAGGTTTTGAATTAAGCCTTTAATATAGAGTAGAGCTAAATATGGAAATGCTTGCCGCCAGTTCGTCTGGCGACAATAGACCCCTCTTTAGTTGGTCGATAGTATGATTTCCAGACTTAAGGGGATTTAGATATGTACAGAATTATTGTTTTACTCATCATTAGTCTTGGTTTAATAGCGTGCAAAAGTAACGATAGAGTGGTTAGTGCTTGGGAGATAAACGATGTTTATCGTTCTACCATCATTAGCTCTAATCCGAGTAATGGGGTAAAAATTTATCAAGGTCCACCGATCAATACGATGGATGATGCCAATACTTTTGAGATGTTTAGTCTCAGAGGAGAGAAAAGTACTCAGGGTGCCAAAACATACGAACTCCTAGTTCATCTGACTTATTTCGCTCCTTGGCGTTATTACGAATCAGCAAACTTACTGAATAAACCTGCAAGTACTTTCAAGGTTGTATCCAGGGAAGCTGGTGTCTGCGATGCGCAAGGTTGTGTATTTAAAGAGCTGATGTCCATTCAAGTTACCGATGCTTTTTTACGGGAGCAAATGGATAAGGGATTTCAGGTCACTATTTCTTCAAAAACTGGGGTGAGCAGCAATTTATTTGTGCCAGCTCAATACCTCAAGGGTTACTTACAAGCAGTTGACGGGCCAAAGAACTAGTTGATTAAGCAGCTTCTTAGAGTTTAGTTATTGCTAAAAAGCAAAAAGCCCTTAAAAATTAAGGGCTTAGTACTGAATTACTGGTTGCGGGGGCAGGATTTGAACCTACGACCTTCGGGTTATGAGTGCGTAATTCCCGAGTGACAGACTGCTATAAGCCTTTTAAATAGGTGCTTATAGGTCGGTAGTAAAAATACCATCAAACTCACCATCAAACTGAGAAGCCCTAAAAAGAGCTAAAATACCCGAAAGTTCAAGGTAAAAACTTCCATATTTCATATGGCTTTGGTAGGATATTTCAAAACGACCATCTAACTCTTCAGTGACTTCTAAAAGCAAACCCATCGCCGATAGCTATGAATCTGTTCCGCAGATGCCGAGCCACGTTCGGATCTTTCGGGTTGAATGCTCGCCCTATTGGTGGACTCGTTGTTTTGTGAATCGGCGCTATACGGTTCGTTCGACTGGAATCGACGCCAAGACAGGGAATAAAAGAGATGCCTACGCCTTTGCCAAGGACGTCTATAGCGACGCTTTAATCAACGTGAGAGCTAACCCTCGCTCCAAGGTGAAAAGTCGTTCCTTCGCCGTTATAGCCAATGCTCTAGTAGTGAATGAAAAGACCACGGCTAAGAAAAGTCTGTATCTGAATGACAAGGGTAAGGTGGAAGGATTCTTAATTCCGCATTTCGGGACTAAGAACATCGATGAAATTGAATATGGTGATTTAGTAAAGATGATGGAGGAGTTAAATCAGAAGGATTTAGCCCCCGCTACCAAGAAGCATTACCTATCTCTCGTGAGTAAGATCTTCCGTTTCGCCGTACAAGAAGGTGTTCTCAAGATCATCCCTCAATTACCGAAGATCAGCGGACGATTAAAGACCAAAGAAAAACGAGATTACCTGACTAAAGGCGAATACACGATTCTCAATAACGCTAGCGCTAAGCTAGCTAAAGCAGGTGAGAAGGTCAGGGGAGTAGTGATTACCGAGGAGATGCGCATACTCAATAAGTTCATGGTCAATTCATTTTTACGACCCACGGACATCAAGGTTTTAAAACATAAGCACATCAGCAAGAAGACGGGTAAAGATGAATACGGAGAACCAGTTCAATGGCTCGCTCTCAATCACCCAGCTACAAAGACTACGGCGTATGAAGTCCAAGCTATGCCTGCGACAGTAGAAATCTATGAAGAGCTAGTGAAGTTTAGAAAATCTGATCAAAAAGAAAAGCTAGGACTAGCTAAGCTGGTAACGGGCAAAGATAAGTACGGTAAGGATAAGAAAGATAAGGCTCTTGCTGAATTAGAAGGCTCACCTTATTTGGATCCTGATGATTATGTCTTCTTCCCGACTTATAAAAATCGGGCGACGATGATTGGAACGTGGGGTAGGTTATTCAGAAAAGTAGTGGAAGAATCAAAACTCGAGACTAAGACTGGTAAGAATCTACAGCTCTACAGTCTGCGTCACACATCCATTATGTTCAGGCTGATGTTCGGTAATGTGGATACCTTGCTACTGGCAAAGAACGCCAGGACAAGCCAAGGAGTGATCGAGCAATTCTACGGTTCACATTTAACTACGGATCAGGGCAGAAAGCAGCTTCATAGCTTTGTAGATAGAAAAGCTTCTGAGAGAATGGATTCAAAAGAGAGTTAGCGACGCCTTCTGTTGCTTGAAGATATTTCACTCTTCATCCAATGGGTAAGGACATCGAAAAAGACCAAACCCAAGCCAACCAAAAACCAAAAGACTAAGGAAAGCGTGATGCCATAGCTCATGGCGTTACTAATCACCACGAGAATAAGTAGGCCGATAAATTTCATATTATTTCTCCTTGGTTAAGAGGTAAATCCGCAAAGAGTGGTAACTTTCTTTTCGGCAATTGTTCCTGGTTGCGCTTCCCCGGAGTCGTAATCCAATTCATAAAGGTTTTTAACTAAATTGCCTTTGCTGAGTTTGCTAGAAAACAGCATTAAGTCTTGAATGGCAACTGTTCGACTTCTACAGTTGACTGTTTGATGGGAAACCATAGATGAGTAGCGAACTTGCTCATGATCGTAAATAGAGCTTTGTGGCTTTTGATAGTTACGCATGACTAATATGTTGGCTACTAAAGTATCTTCATCAAAAGTCTTGTCTTTAGCCAAATATTCAGTGAAGTTATCGCTCTCTGAAAACTTCACCCATTCCACGGTGAGCTTGCCATGCTTGGTATAAGTCAAGTCTGGGTCAGAGGGATAGATATATTGAAAGGAAGCAAAGGCAATGGGAGGAATACTCAATATGCCAATGAAGCTAATTGCTAGACTTTTTGGAATCGAGAGGCTCATGATTACTTTCTACCTTGAGCAGGGGAGTAACCAATGCGGTTGCCATTGTTATCAAAGTAATTGGTAACCCCGCTTGGGGATTGAACTTCATACCCTTTTCTATTTCCATTGTTGTCATATATCCCGTTAGTTGAGTTGTAGTTCATCGGGCTATTTTGATAATTCATGGGACTGTTTTGATAGTTCATCGAGCTATTCTCATAATTCATGGGGCTGTTTTGATAGTTCATGGGACTACTATCCCAATTGGTAACTTGAGCTTCGGTATAGCGAGCGTAAATAGCTAATTGAGCCAGTACAAATAAAGTAATTAAATATTTCATATTGCTCTCCTATTACCAACCTTTAACGCTTGGCGCTTGAGGCGCTTGTCTTGGGGCGTTAATGGTTGTGTTGGGTTGTGAATAAGTTGGGGCGGTGTTTGTGCCCTGATATTGACCTTGAGGACTATAAAAATTAGTTTGACCGTTATCGGTTTGGTATGACTGAGCGTTTTGCCCTGTGGCGTTATATACGTTAGTTACTCCGCTTGGGCTAGTTTGTGTATATCCACGGTAATCACCATTAGGGCCATAAATAGCCTGTCCAAAAGTGGCTCCTGATGCGAAAAGTAAACAAAGGGCTAATTTCATAAAACCTCCTAGCGGTAGTAGATAAGTTCATATTAAGTAGCCAGAAGCTCATTAAATGAGCCTATACTTTTGGAAACTACATCTATTGCTAAAAAGGGATGGTTATGGGTGATATGGAGCGGTTACACCGCATTAAATACTTGATTCAGGCGCGTCAATGCGTTCCGCTACAGGATTTTCTGGATGAACTGGAGGTTTCTAAGGCTACGTTTAAGCGAGACCTGGAATACCTGCGTGATCGAATGAACGCCAACATTATTTATGACCGATCTATGAGTGGTTATCGTTTTGAAAATAGCAAACAGATAGGCGAGAAGATTGAATTACCAGGTCTTTGGTTTTCAGAAGAAGAGGCTACAGCTTTAGTTCTTACCCAATCACTCTTGGCTGGCTTGGATCATGGCGGCTTGCTCGGCCCACACTTAGAGCCGCTACAAAATATCATCGATGGAATTTTGGGGCGCAGTGAAACCACGACAAAAGAATTACGTAAGCGCTTAAAAGTCTTTGGTATGTCTGCTCGTAAAAGCTCCATTCAATCTTTTGAGGTGATTGGTAATGCCCTATTAAAACGAGAGCGTCTTCATATTGCCTATTACGCTAAAGGTGTAAATGAGACGACGGAACGGGACGTTTCGCCTCAACGTCTTATCTACTATCGTGATAACTGGTACTTAGATGCTTATTGTCATTTGCGCAAAGGTTTGCGTAGCTTTTCTATGGATGGAGTAAGCAAGGCTATTTTGCTTAATGAAAAGGCTGAAGAGATATCCGAAAAATCTCTGAATGAACACTTCGGTGAAAGCTACGGAATCTTTTCAGGTAAAGCAACTCAACGGGCTAAGCTTAAATTTACGCCTGAGCGTGCTCGTTGGGTATCAACCGAAACCTGGCACAAGCATCAAGAGGCTAGCTTTGATAAGGATGGCAACTACCTCCTTGAGTTTGATTACAACCAAGATCCAGAGCTCATTATGGATATTCTAAAACACGGGTCAGCAGTTGAGGTCTTAGCCCCAGCAAGTCTGCGCAAAAGAATTAAAGATGAGCTAACTAAAACCTTAAGTAGCTACTAAGCACAATATGACAGAACACAATCTTCAGCGATTTATAGATGCCCAAGAAGAGCCCATGATCGGTTGGGTATTGGGTGAACTCAATGCTGGCCGTAAAAAGACTCATTGGATGTGGTTTATTTTTCCTCAGGCATACGGTCTAGGAGAGAGTAATAACGCAAAGCTCTATGGAATTCGTTCGCTTGAAGAGGCAAGTGCTTATTGGGCTCATCCAATTCTAGGTGAGCGCTTGCGTCAATGTATTAAGTTGGCTCTTAATTCAGGAGAGACAGCTTTAGATCTGTTTGGAAAAGAAATCGATGCCATGAAGTTCCAGTCTTGTTTGACCTTATTTCTTCAGATTGCCCCACAAGAGCTATTGCTTCAGGCGGCTCTCCATCGTTTCTTCAACGATGAAATGGACGCTAAGACTTTAGAGATTATTAAAAGATCCCATTAGCGACCTTTTTGCCTGCGATTTCTCTCTTCAAACTCAATAGCTTCTTGTAATATGGATTTTTGTCGTTCAGCCTCTTCACGCCGCTCAATCAGCTTTTTGCCTGTAATAACTCTGTTGTCCTGAAGCATGGAATCAAGTGTAGGCTTGGGTTTTTTCGGCAGTTCTTTCACTGGAATATTTTAATTGTTTCGAGCTAATGGCTAAGGCTCATTCTATGAGCCTATAAAAACATACTATCAACCCAATAAATGGGAGAAGTTATGTTTTTTGGAGTGGCTCTAATGACGATTGTGGTTCCTGCGAGTATTTACCAGTACCAGCCAATTACTTTGGTGAACAAGCCTTTCATCGTTCAAGCTGTCATTGATTCAGCCCGAATTATTGGCCTACCATCCTCTAAGGCAGCGAAAGCACATGCCCAAAAGATTCAAAGTCCAGATCCAATTCTCAAGCAAATTGCTTTAATACCTGATCCTGTATCGGACCGACAATTATTCTTTAGAAGCTATTTCAAATGACTACATTCGCATACCCAATTACTCTTTATCGCTATGTATTTGAAGAGCTTGAAAATCTCTTAAAGCTAGAATGCGAACAGTGGGAGAGAGAAGGCGTTCCATGTTACAGATCAGATAATGGCAGGCCGATGGGCATGCCGGCATCTATATTGGAAATCATGAATGAAGCAAAGAAAGCATCATCAGAGAATGGTGAGGCTTTTTCTTCAGGAATCACATTTACTCTAACGGACTACTTGTTTATCCCTTTAGAAAGCTTGCTAAAAGATAAATGTAGGGAATATAAAGATAAAACAGGCAATGATCCATTTAACCCAATAACAGGTGAGCCGCAGTGTGGGTATGCCTCAATGTTAGGGGGTATGAAGTTAGCAATTAAGAATATGAGTCTGAATAGTTACTCATCATTTGTTGAAAGCGATCCAGTCAAGCTATGGTCACCAAAGCATGATTAATTTAATTTACAGTATTTAATCTTTGAATAAGCATTAAAGATTTTATAGGGTGGATTTAATCCTACTTGCTATGCCCTGACATTTGTCGAAATAGCTAAATTGGAGGTTTATATGACAAGCAACAAAACAATTAACCCGAGCCTTGTTCGGGCTTACCGTGAGGCTAAGTATGTAGTGGAAATGGATGACCCAATCATTCTTCGAATTGGACAAGCCAATAGGCAGCTACAAAATATTCTAGAGACTCACAAAGTCAGCACAGCTGCCTTCATTACAGCTTTCAATCCTTATAGCGAAGTTTTGAACGATGAACAAAACCAAGCAGCTCAAAATTCTTTGCTGATGGATATCAAGAAGCTAGGGCTTACAGTAGTTAATGGCTATGGGCAGGATATGGCGGAGGAGTGGCCCAGGGAGGATAGCGTCTTGGCGCTGGGTATTACAGAGTCACAGGCAGAAGGACTTGCTGATAAGTATGGTCAGAATGGATTTGTATGGATTGGTTCTTTGGATGCGTTTCCAGCCTTACGACTTCGCTACCCAATAGGATTGCCTGCTAGTGGTGACTTTTCTCAGTGGTTATCAGGTCTTCCATCTAACCTTAACGCAGTCGCAAAAGGATTAAGCTCTCTAGAGCAGGCCTGGCTCATGTCAGTTTCTGAGGCAGAGCAAGCTCACTGGCTTGATCCTGAATCATGGGATTTAAATAAACCCTGGCCAATAGCTAAGCCCGATGGAAGTGCGATGGGGGTTGGGACTGAGTTAGACAGGGTATTTAAGCTAATCGCCGCAGGACAGTCTCAAATCGTTAGATAAAGAAACGACTAAACATTCACGACTACTACAGCCTGTTTGCTATTGGGGTTCTGGGAAAACGTGAATGTTGTTTGATTGGACTTCTTGATGAGGTCTATTAGCTTGTCCTTGGATATCAACATGCCCGCCTTCTCTACTTCCTTGATTACTGTATTTCCTGCCATTCGTTCTCTCCCTTTTCTTGAGCTTTATTACATTGATGAATTGTTTAAAACTGAGCATCAAAACATATCCTTTCTTACTTTTTGAAAATTCTCTGGGTTATTCCAATGTTCATTTAAGAATCTTTTAAGGCAATAGCGAATAACTTCAGACCTGTTATATCCGAGACGTCCACACAACTCATCAAACTTATTTAAAAAATCACTACTGGATCTAACTCCAACAATTTGATTACGAGAAACACTCTTCATAAGCTAAAACTCCTTTTCTAATGGATGGACTATTTAGTCGAGTTTTAATCTTTGTTTTACATGGGTTCTTTTGGATTTTTTCCCTTACAGATGTATCTGTACCAGTTATCTGATTCCTCTAGGATAAGGGGCTCAATCTTGAAGCTTCTGACTGTTGGAATGGATTGAAGATCATTAAAAACACGATCGTCCAATAGGTAAGATCGTGAATTAAAAATTCTTTCTGAAAGTTGTTTGTCGATGGCAAATATCCCATGGACATGATGGTGTCGACTTTTTGGAATTGGTTTATAGATACTAGATTCAGAATATTCATACTGGGCAATGTAATCCACTGGCATAACAGATCCCCAGTTCCATATAGAGCGAGATAGTCTTCGTCTAATTTTGTTTAAAACCCTCTTGTTATATTCATAAAGAGCTGATTTCTTCATTCCATCTTTACCCTCCATGGGGGTTAGGTCTTTGAATGTGACAGTAGCAGCAAATGTGATCCAGTTAGGGTGAGTCACTATCCAGTCGATTTCTTGTAACTTAAGACCCATAATGCTAGATTGAGTCTTTTGAATAATCTCCGATCCATACCTATCATTAAAGCTGGTCTTTTCTAGATCATGTAATTTCATATCATCCTTTTTTTGAGTGTGATGGAGCTTTTACCAAACCTGACCCATTAAAAAAAGAGGCGCTAACAAGGCGCCCAGCACATATTTCATCGGATTAAGATTTGATGAGGTCGTGGTTTAGTGTCCGTAAAACTATTTAGTCAGAGAAACATCTGTAAAACAGCTTTTTTAAAAATAAATTCATCTTTTTTACAATGTAAAAAAGCCCACAAAAGTGGGCTATAACAATTAAGTAGGGGGTTTAAAACCGAAAGCTTGAAAAATCTACATTTCGTAATTTTTTGGGTTGAATATGAAAATCCATATCGTCCATAAAAGCCTCTAATGGACCACTGCTTAGTTCTTTGAGCTTTATTTCTAGAAAAGTGATCTTTAGTTGTTTTTTGGTCATCCCACGGTAAGGCTTTTTATTTTTATTTAAGCATTCAAAATTCTTAGACCCAATAACCCTTGGAATTCTATCGGGAGACCAACTTGTTTCACCAAAAACATCTCGGTCTAACCAAATAGCCAATTCACGATCAGTAGAAACCATATCCCGTATGTATTCAATCGCTTGTTCAAAAGCCGAGTCAGCCTTATCGGAAAACATTTTTGAGAGCCTGGCATTTTTTTTGCGCCCCGTGTGGTGATATTCCATTTTTCCGTAGTACATACAGGCGGTCTTTAGAAGTTTTCCATACTTAACAATTTCTGGAGGCTTTTTTATCCGCCCCATAGCCTTTTCTTCGGCCCAAGATTTATTAAGTTCGATCATTTCGCTTGGGCTAAGAACAGTTTCAAGCTCCCTTGCGGGAACTTGAACTTCACTGTTAAGTCGGTCGAGCAGGGTCTGAATGCGACTAATTTTTTTAATATTAGTTTTCATCGATATTCTTCTGGATTGAGAAGCATATCTTCATGCTCTGAAATCATAGAATTGAGTATTTTTATTTGATTTTCAGGGTATTCCAAGTAAGCCCAACATGCTTCTAATTGATTTTCTATACAGTAAGTAGCAGACCGCTCAAACATTTCAGAATAGCTGGCTCGATCAGCAACGTTTTGCTTGATAAATTTTTTCAAAACTGAAATGTAATTCTTTTGAGCTTTTACATAAGCTCTATGAGCTTCATCAGTATTCAGTTTCTCAACCTTTCTAAATGCTTTAAGGTTAAGTTCTGCTTCTAAATTTTCCACTTCAATCTCAATTATTTTTTGATTCTTCATTTTTATTTTTCCAGGCAATATTATTTATGTTCATCTTGGCTGTCGCCGAAATGGAAGGGCTTTTGAATTTCCATTGATTGAATCCCTCTAAGGATTTCTAATCCATGTTCTACGTCATCTTCATAGTGATGAGGTACATAAAGTCCCGTTCCCTTAAGATCAAGAAATTGCTCGAGATAGTGGTAATACTTCAAGCAGTTTTCCTTAATCTCGAGTCGCCACATGCCGTTGAGATATTCATTCGTTAATGCGTACTTTTGATACATGAAGTATTCAAAGTCATCAGAATCCATGTCTAGGCAGCCATATATTTCATATCTGATGTATTCCTCTAGGGCTTGGGCATATTCAGCCTCAGATTCACTTAGGATGTCCTTACAGGCATTCATATTTTCTACATATTTACTTACTTTTTTGTTTTTCATTTGTTAATACCCCATTGTTTAGTTGATTAAATAAAATATGAAAAAAGTTCTTTAATTTGATGCTTTATCCATACCTCTAGTTTCATGTTTTTGCTAATTAATTCGTATATTTAAATAAAAGTGTTACATTTAAACTGTTAATGAAAATTGCTATTGATTTGTAAGATAGGTTTCCCCGCCATGGCCATCCACTCTCTACCTGACTGAATAATTTGATTCTGGAGTTTGTTTAGAGCATCTTCACTATCGCTAGCTGATGGATCAAATTTATAGGCTATAAGGGTTATGCCCTCGAACTTGAGCGGCGCTGGAATGACCCAAACCTCCTCCCCATTTAATTGCCGAATTTCAACTACTTTTCTTGTTAGATGGTCTTCAAGAAGTTCGCATTCAACCTGATTAAGTGGAATGATTAAGTTCATCAATTTGCCTTCCATTACAAATTCTTGGATATTTGTTTTATTCATTTTTAATTCCTTTTAAAGTTAGTAAATTTATGGATCTGTTAAGTCTTATTGCTCTTGAATCCATACTTCTAGTTTCTTATTTTTGGCATTTAATTCGTATGTTTAAATAAAAGTGTTACATTTAAACTGTTAAGAAAATTGGTGATAAATCATGACTTTAAAAAAGAGCCCGTATCAAAGACACTTTCCTTATGCCCATCCAAAATTTGGTGGGAGAAATAACCTAAACGCAAACTTACTTGCGCAAAAATCCATCTACTATTGGTGGTGGATGTATCTCAAGAGAAATCAGGAATACCTAAATTGCTGTGAGAGGGACGGCAAAGGAAAGCTTGCTGCTCTCTATAAAGACTTTGGTGATGTGCGCGGTAGTGATTTCAAAAAATGGTGGATGGAGGGTGGTCGGGGAGCCAACCTCTTTGCGAATCAACAAGTAGAAGATTCAATTCGAGTTTTGGGGATTGGTCAGGAAGCCTTAGATACTTCCGAAGCTTTTACAGTCTCCATTCCCCTTTACCTTCCCAAGAAAACTATCCTGAGACGTTTTAAAGAGTTGTTA
This sequence comes from uncultured beta proteobacterium, assembly GCA_903995005.1. Taxonomy (GTDB): domain Bacteria; phylum Pseudomonadota; class Gammaproteobacteria; order Burkholderiales; family Burkholderiaceae; genus Polynucleobacter. The sequence continues at coordinate 5,841 of CAJEZV010000027.1, read as the reverse complement.
GACGAAAGACATCGGGGTAAGCGCGGATATCAGCTAGCAAAGCGAAGTAGTGCTCACTACAAAGTAAAAGGGCAACCCAATATCCCGGCGATTAAGCAGGCTTTGGAGGTTTATGACTTTAGGTTGGCGAATCCAGGCTTAAAGCTATGGGAGATTGGAAATGCTATTCCAAAGCTTCAAATGTTTAATAAGCTTAAATCTAGCGATACAGCCAGTGAAAGAGCGGACAAAAGGAATGTACTGGCAGCTACTGTGAGTAGATACCTTAGAAGGGCTGAAAGCTCTATTAAAAGCACCTCATTGGGGGTATTCCCGTAATCTTATTTCGCCTCGACGAACAGATCCATGAATAAAGCCAATAGGCTCATAAATTGAGCCTAATCACCGGGTAATATCTAGCTGAATACCAATAAAATCAATAATGATCACGGCTAATCAGTATTTAAGGAAAAAATGAATTTTCTTTCGCATCTAAATCCCGTTATTTTGACCATTATTTTTCTGTTCGTTTTTGGACTCTCTTATTTCTACTATAAGAATTATCAAATCCCAGCAAATCTGCTGAGAAATAGGCTGATCAAAATAAATGGGCAATTAAATGAACTTTCTCTTAGAGATTCTGGTGTGGTTATGCCGGAGGAGCTCGCAGAGTTATTTAAGGAAAAGCCATTTCTTAATTTATGGAGAGAATATCGCCAAAGTCTTCATGTGATGACAAGTGAGGATGGCGAAAAAAATACTATTCGTGCTACCTCAAGCTCAGAAATTTATTTTAATAAGGAATCTATCGTTGATACATTTACCAACGCAGATTTCTTTAAGCATTTACCAGGGATTCTGACTGGTGTTGGAATTATTGGAACCTTTAGTGGGCTTGTTTGGGGTCTTGGAAAATTTAATTCAGAAGCAGCAAGTGACACTTTAAATTTGCTGCTTGGTGAGGTTACATCCGCTTTTATTGGGTCTGGATTTGCGATATTTTTCGCTATTCTAATTACCTTCTTTGAAAAACGCGTCTTAAACCAGTGCTATCAAGAGGTTGAAGAGTTAAATAAAACTTTAGACAGCATATATGCTGCCGGTGTTGGCGAGGATTACCTAGCTCGCCTTGTTAGAGCCTCTGAAAGTTCCGCCACGCATGCGGCAAGCCTTAAAGATGCTCTGATTAGAGATCTTGAAGAATTGATGAATAAGCAATCAGTTCAAATCAGTAGCTCTATTGGTGATGCGCTGAAGGTTCCTTTGGAAAAAATTGGAGGCGCAGTACAAGATTTTTCAAGCGGTCAAGGCCAGGCAGTTTCCAGTCTTCTGGAAAACTTGATAGCTGGCTTCATGGAGAAAATGGATCAGACTTTTGGCTCACAAATACAAGGGGTCAATGAGGCGATTCAACGCTCCTCTGATGCTATGGTATCCGTTCAAACAGCACTGACTGGATTAGTACGCGACATCTCTACGGCTGGAGAGGACGCAACAAATCAAATGTCCAAAAAGCTAGAGGAGTCTATGGAGCGGGCTGCCCAGGCTCAAGAAAGAATGAATGAGCAGTTAAGGTCGTTCATTAATGAGTTGAAGGAATTAATTGTTCAACAGCAGGGCGAAACTAAAAATGCCATGGATGAAACTATGAAAAAAGTTTTATTCGAATTGGAGGCGGCAATTAGAAGTATATCGACTGAACGTGGAGCTCAGATCGAGCAAGATAGGGACAGAACCAAAAATCTGACGGACTCTACACAAGCTCTTTACGGCGGCTTATCAGAAAATGTTTCTAAATTAATTGAAGATATCAAAAATTCCACAATTAAGACTGAACAGAATATTAGTGAGATCCAACGTGTTTCTACAAGCGCAATTTCTGGTATGAATGACGGCGCCTTGAATATGAAGATTGCGGCCGATAAATTCACAAATGCCGGTGATGCTGTAGTTAATGTTCTTGAGCAAAGCAAGGACATTACTCAAAAAATGGAAGAGGCAGCTTCAACGCTCCAATTAACCAGCTCAACGGTTAGGGAGTTATTTGATGGCTATCAGCAGTCAAAACGTGAAAATGAGAAATATGTTCTTGAGCTTACTGGGCTTGTAGAAATAGCGAGAAGAGAGGCTGGCGTAGGTAAGAATATTGTTGACGAGATGGAGCGCGTCATAGCCACCATGAGAACTGCTGAAACATCTAGTACACAGTACCTCGATAAGATTAATTCCGTACTCAAAGATTCATTTGAAACATTTAATGCTGAAATGTTATCTTCCGTTGAAAAGATGAATAAAGAAAATGTTCAGATTCTGAGTTCTGCGGCAAGTTCATTAAGTAGCGCTGTTGAAGTAATGGTGGCTTCCGTGCTGAAATTACGCAAGGAAAATAATTAATGTTGTTTGGTCGCTCGCCTAGAAAGTCAAGCAAAGACGAGGCTGAAAAGCCCTTCTGGATTTCCTTCTCCGATTTGATGACTGCTTGTATGACTTTATTTTTAGTTGTCATGGCGGTCACCATTGTTTCGCTTGAAAAGAAATACTCAACAAAGGAGTCTTTTGAACGAACAAAGGCTGTTCAGCAGTGTTTTGAGGAATTGCGTGGTGAGGCACGAAATATCTTTCCGGAGGCGAAGCTTGATTACAACTCCAATGACGCCATCCGAATAAATTTAGGTGCTGTTATTAAATTCAAGGTGAGCGATTGGGAAATTCAGCCCCAGGGTATAGATTTTTTAAGGAAATATATACCTTCAATTTTGGCATCAGTTAAATCAGTGTCATGTCAATCATATTTTAGAAGGGTGGTTGTTGAGGGGTATACCGATATCGATGGCGATTATTTGCCCAATTTAAATCTATCATTATTAAGAAGTCAGCAAGTAGTCCGCTCACTCTCTCCTTGTAGCAGCTCTAGTGTTCCCATTACAAAAGCTATAGCAAAAGAGATTATGGATCTCTTTTTGGTTGGCGGCTTTTCATTTAACTCTTTTAATCCCGATAAAGCTGAAAATAGGGTGGTAGTTCTTAAGCTTGAATTCTGGCAGGTAGGTGAGGAGGCAAAATATATCGCACAAAATCCTTCAAAAACTTCTGCGACCGTTAAGGCTGAATTACTTAATAAGAAATTTGATCGCGAATGCGTGAATTAGATAGCCTTAAACAATCTCTATATCAAATTACGGGAACTTTATCGCCTGAGAGAGTCTTACTCCGCCAAAAAGAGCAATTAAATTCTCTCGAGCTGGTTTTTGAAGAAATAAAAAAGAAATTTAAAAATGCTGGCAGTCCTCCTGAGGCACTTGCTCTTAAGGCGGCCTCTAAATTTTTGACTGGTGACGTAGGTTTAGATGAGGTAGATATTGATTTGATTGCGTTCGCTCTACTAAAGCCAGTAGGGCCAGTATTAGAAAACACTCTTTTTAATAATGAGAATAGATTAAAAGCCTTGCTTGATAACTATTCTGCTAAATGTATGGCCGGCCAAGATATGTTGATTACTTGGCGCGGTGTAATGGGAGCATATTTTGAGTTAAGTCCAAATAACTCATCAAATCGACAGCAGTTTGAGAGATCCCTCGAAGAGATTCGTCGTTTTTTAGTTTCCACATGGGCATCGGTAAAGAATTCAACGGAGTTGAGGCTTTCGTGGATGAGAGTGATAGATGAAAACATAGAGCTTTTAGGTTCCAATCCTTGCGATCAACTTGCTAAGCAGTGGTTTGATGGGCATGAAGATTTAGTGTTGAAAATCTCTGGAGATCTTCAAATTTCCTCAAATAGTTGGTTCTGGGAGAGGCTTTTTGTTACTTGCCTTCAAAGCGTATTAAATTTCGATGAATTTGGTTTTAAAAAAGCGATTCCAAAATTATTAGAGTTGTTTGATAAACATAAAATTTATCGAGATAAAGGTTTATGTGCTGTTTTGGATAGGTATGCGATTTGTTCAGATACAAGCGTAAATGAAGTATTGAAGGAGTATGCGTTAGATTTATGGGCTAGCCCTGAAGGGCATGAGTTAGCTGGATCACAGTGGAAATTTGTTAGTAGACTAGCTCTAGCGATGGTTCTTAATTGGGTTCATGAAACCAATTTGCGTCTATTCTTCAAATTGCTTAAAGAGCGGGGTCATGCTGACGATGAAAGATTAAATTTTTGGTTGAAATTTATCCCTCAAGTCAAATCTTCAAGGCTTGCTTTGGGTCCGACTTCTCAGGGGCTCGTAGAAAGTAGGGCAGACTATAAGAAGGTCTTTAAAAGGGATGGACATGCTTATTCCCAGCTGCGCGAAGATCAAAATCCAGGAAATGATGCTTTTTTAATGACGATTGGAAATTGCTTGATCGTAGATTTTAGTATTGGTGGTGGATGTTATGTTTATAAGCATGGTGAGAATCAATTCAATATTACTGACAAATATCATTATTCAAGCACTTCAAGAAAAGGTTTGAAAGAGAAATATAGGACTGAGGGCATGGACTTTGCTCATACTCCTGGTTGGACAGATGCCCATAGGGCTCCAGCCAAATTGCGCAAAGAATATGGCATTACGCCTTCATCAGTTCGCGCTACGGGTGTATCAAATTTAAATAAAACAATTAATGTTCGAGACTACTTTACAGGTGGATACTCGCCCGCTCCAGAGGAAGTTAAGTCTATTGTTGGAGGCACGGAGCTTGAAATACCTACATTTGTTCCTACAAATACAGACGTTAAAGTTGCTGCCAATGGTGGTACGGAAACGTCAAATTCACCAGTTTTATTCAAGTACTTTGAGGCTAAGACAAAAGCAATTCAATTAGCCAAAGAAAATGGCATCGAATATCAAGATGAGAGTACTAGGTTTATAGTCAAATATATGCGAGATAAAGGCCCCGTTGCCGAACGGCTTGGGTTATTTGGTTTGAAATTTACTGATGGAATTGGGTGGATCCTACGATGAATTGGCTTTCCAAATTATTTAATTCGCCCACAGTAAATTCAAAATTAAAGTCAAAAAGTGATTTTGATTCACTTTCAAGTGATCTACTAACTCCAACAGTGACCACTTATGGATTTGTTTATTCTTATCTAGAATTAAATTCAGTCAAAACACAGCAGCAGCTAATGGATTGGGCTCTTGAACTTGAGAGTGGAGGGCAGCAAGCCTTATATCTTGCTCAGCTCGTAGATGAAGGTCTAGCCTCATATGAAAATGGTAAGTTCAATGTTTACTGGGAAGATTGTTACTACATAAACCATAGCGATGATCATCGTGACAGTTATTTTCTACTCAATATTCCTCAGATTAAGCAATCCATATGGAAAATTAGCGAGCTAGGTACTGTTTCGGATCAAAAATTCAAAATTATTATTAATGGTGTCGAAGATCGAAATCAAAGACTTAGTCAAATAACTAGAGTTGGCGCCTATTGTCAGCTGGGTAATGAAGCTTGGTTAATGCCGCCTCAAGAGTGGCTGTTGATTAAGAAGGTTGATGACTTTGCCTTGATTAATGAGTCTGAAAAAAACCAGTTAATTAATGAGTCAAAATGGGGTGAGATAAGACCCTTAGCGTATTCGGCCAACGCATCACTCTCTAAGTATTTGAAAGAAACGGTTGTTATTACTAAAGATACTTTGGATATTTATTTTTCTAAAGGTGATTATGTTGGGGTTGAGGTCGTAACTATCGAACCTGGATTCGAAGGCGCGCCTCAAGAATGGCTTCAGGCATTTGATAGATGGAGTCCTGATTCAATTCCGAAAGACGTTGATTTTTCAACTCCTGGCGGACGCTTACAAATTATTCTGTCTGAACCGGTAAGGGAGGTTCTGGCAGTAATCAAGAGAGAGTTTCCCTCGAGAAGGGCTACAGGAGCAAAA
>CAJEZV010000026.1 GCA_903995005.1 uncultured beta proteobacterium | reverse complement strand
AAAAAAGAAGTGACTCCAACAGGAGGTCATTACTTGCACCCACGTCAAGTTCTACGCGAGCTTGAAAAAGCAATGCCTGCTGACGTAATGGTGTCCACCGATATTGGTAATATCAATTCCGTTGCCAATAGCTATCTCCGCTTTGAAAAACCACGTAGCTTCTTTGCTCCAATGAGTTTCGGTAACTGTGGTTATGCATTGCCAACTATTATTGGGGCCAAAGCAGCGGCGCCTGATCGTCCCGCAATTGCTTATGCTGGAGATGGTGCATGGGCAATGAGTATGGTGGAGATTTTGACTGCTGTGCGACACGATATCCCAGTTACTGCGATTGTTTTCCATAATCGTCAGTGGGGCGCTGAGAAAAAGAACCAGGTAGATTTCTATAACCGTCGCTTTGTGGCCGGCGAGTTAGATAGTCCAAGTTTTGCCGGTATTGCTCAATCGATGGGTGCTGAAGGAATCATAGTTGATCAGCTCGATCAGGTTGGTCCAGCCCTTAAGAAGGCAATCGATATGCAGATGAAGGAAGGTAAGACTTGTGTAATCGAAATCATGTGTACTCGTGAACTTGGCGATCCATTCCGCCGCGATGCCTTATCTAAGCCGGTACGTTTCTTGGATAAATATAAAGATTACGTCTAATTAAAGCATGAAAAAAGAAAAGGTCCGCTTAGTCCGGACCTTTTCTTTTACACTAATAGACTTTTCTTGCTTAAGTCAGTTAATGTTGCCATTCATGCTATTCAACACTCAGTTGAGGTTAAATGACTACCATTTATCACTTAATAAGGTCTGCATAGGCTCAGACATTTCATAAACACTAGATACCGCTAGGTTTAGATCGTACGGCTGTTTTTCTTTTTCAGCTCGAAGTCTTAGCTTTTCCTCATGGAACTCCATCACTTCTTTGGGGAAAGGCATATTGCCCGGGTCTAGTATTCGAAGGCAACCGTCAACATCTCTAGCAGGCATGACTTTGCTTTTGACCCATTTATTGGGAGACCAGGGGATATCTAAAATGCCTGCTTCAAAGGCCCTAACGGTTCCAAGTGCTACATCACCATCACCCATCTCTAATACCCTATTCACGATTGGTCGCACTTCGCTCTTAATTAAATTTACTTCATTTTGAAATTCAGGCATGGAGTCTAATTTAATATTTCTAGCAAGATAGATAGCCATTCTTGTCATTCGTAAGCCATCTGCATTAATTTTCGGTGTTGGTATACCAAAAGCCTCATGTAATGTTTTAGTGGTTACTGAACTTGCACCAGAAATCGCCGCGAGCGTACCGCCGTAACTAACTAAAGATGCTGCTTGAGCTTCGTCCTGTGGCCAAGCCCCCATCCAATGCAAAAGTGTGATCGGCGTAAAAACATCGTGATAGCCTTTTATGGCGAGATATTCTTGGCATAAATCTTTACAAGCTTTCACTGCTGCTGCATCTTGTATGAGATGTAATGTTTCACCCATCTCCAGACCATAATTCTTTACGCCTTGAGCTGCAGCTAAAAGTAGATCCAGTATTGCAACGATGATCGCAATAGAAGGCGGGATATTGGTGCCTGTCAGGAAGCCTGGTTGGCGACGATGTAGTTCTACACCATGATCAAGATACATTGCAGAAAGTCTATCTAAGTATTGGTAGTTCTTAATGCCATCTTCGATAGATAATTCTTTAATATAGGAGGTGGTGTAAGCGATGCCAGACCCCAGATATCCCGTATAGCCAGCCGCAAAACCAATCTCTCCAGTTAGCTTAGGCATGGTAGTACCGGTCAACATAATTGCAGGCTTATCGATTGCATCAATAAGCTCTATAGCTTTTGCAACCCCATAATTCACGATTGGGTAGCCATTTAATAATGAGCGCCCTAATTTTTCAGACTCATCAACCCCTTTTTGAGCTAGCGCAAATTGTTCATTTCGAGTGTAGCTATCCGTTGTGGTTGGGACAATATCAGCCAATCCTTCTTTGTCTATGATTTTCATCAGCTCTTTTTGATCTTTAAAGGTGCCAAATCCACCTCGAGGTTGCACTAGGCATCTGCCTTGTGCAACCGCTTTTCTCATCACGATATCTAGTCTCTTGTGATCAGGAAGTGATTTTTGCCTTTCTAAAGCGCTTTTAAAATCAACACCTGCGCCGGTTGGCCATCTTAAAAGATTGGCCTTACGCATCTCCAGAAATTCAGTTTCATCAATTCTTTTTTCAGATATAGAAGCTTCATTGCTCATAATAATTTTTCTTTATTTACCGTTAGTGAGATGCTCAATTGCTAAGTTAAATGCAGCCTTTGGGTCAACTTGACTTAAAAGACCGGATGCGAAAAGAATGTAATCCTTGTCAATCAAAATTTGAGGTGATATTGGTCTGAGAGAATTGGGCTCCTCTAAAGAGGATAGAGTGCACCTAAGCAGGGATATGGGATCTTTACTGTGGGCGATAACCCCGCCAGTTCCAATGAGGGTTTTAATTTGAGTAAGGTCTTTGCCATCTTGAGCTGTCACTGGCCCAGTAGCGGTATAAACAACCTCAACTGAGCCGCAATGTCTTTTCATGGCAATTTTTAATGCAGTACTAGCAAGTGCGTTATCTAAAGCGATCTCTTCTGGACTTTTAGGGACAGAATCTGGGTTGCATGATAGATAGGTGATCATTTCTATAACCTTCTCACCATGAATATTGCTGAGACTAACTAGCTCATCAACGCCGACAGCTTCAAGAATGGTAGCTGCGTTATGTCGCATTCCTAAGTCGCCTTCAACAGTTCTTTTAATGCGGGTCTCAGGCAGTCCTCGCTGAATCACGCCCTGAACAGAAGGGGACCCGGTAGCGATGGAGTGAACATCTGTTGTAGCTCCGCCGGGATCGATGACTAACAACTCTCCTAGTCCAGCAATGCCATCATAACCATCTGCTATTAGACGTGCACCCTCCATCACGGCTGATGGGGTGGGCATGAGCAGATGATCAAATTGACCTTTTGCTTTATCAATACCTTTTGCATGGATGATGCGATTGATAAATATGTTCCGAATGGCTGCTCTTGCTGGCTCGATATTCAGGACATTAAATTCTGGCATGACATTTTCTGTGACTACAAGATTTTTATGTATGAATGCATTACTTATTTCATCAACTGCAGATCTATTGCCAGCATAGATAAAAGGGCAATCTAAGGAGCTCTCACCAAGTTTTTTTGCATTATGGGTAACAACTTGAGAATCCCCGCCATCCGTTCCGCCGGCAAGTAAGATGATGTCTGGATGTAAGTCAATAATTTGTTTTAGATCTGTAGAGTTAAGTCTATTAGCAAAAATACCAACTAATTTTGCTCCAGCGCCAAGCGCAGCACGTTTGGCTGCTTCAACAGTGAGCTCTTTAACTAATCCAATCGTAACCATCTTGAGACCGCCAGCTGCACTACTTGAGGCGAGGCGATATTTAAATGGGGGGAGTTTGCCAAGACTATTTTTTAAGCTATAGAGGGCCTCTTCCATGCCAATATTAATATCTGACGTGACGGTCGAAGGGCCCTGACCTGACCCCAGGATTTTTGCCTCATCTAAATTAATGGCTCTTAATTTTGTGTAGGTACTACCAAAGTCTATCAAGAGGGCGAACTCGCTCATAGGGTAAAGATCATCTTATCGCTATTGTTTGCCTAGGTCCTGCTCCAACCAAGAGAGAATATCTTCTAATCTAGTTCCTGGTGGAGCGGCTCTATCAAAGCCCATATCTAAGAAAATCGTATTGACCTCATCCCATGATCGCTTTCCAACAACAAGGTTACCTCCTACATAAAGCAAAATGTTTTCTAGACCAGCTTCGGTGCATAAATCCCGAAAGCCACGGCAGTCTAATTCACCTTGGCCATATAAAGATGACACCAAAATTGCATCTGCCTTAGTTTCAATAGCAGCCTTTACAAAATCTTCGGCAGGCGTCAATGCGCCTAGCGATACAACTTTATAGCCAGCCTTTTCTAGTGCCATAGAGATAATTCGATTTCCGACAATATGGGTGTCAGACCCTATTACTCCAGTGACAATGGTTTTCTGCGACATTCCTATTTTCCTGATTTAGTCGTTAGTTTTTTGAAGATTGCTAGCTCATTCTCAAGAAAGGTGTTTGCTTCAGCCATTGGAATATAGCTATCTGGCTGGGCGTATTGCTCCTTTAAGTAAGTAATAAATTCAGGGGTAGTTGATAATTTATTTAGTGAATTTGCAAGCACTAGTAACTTTTTAGGATCCACACCCTTTTTTGCAACAATCGAACGTGTTTGAGGTAATAAAATATCGTATCCATAGTCGCTTGATACGGGTATATCAGCAAATGGAGGGGGCAACCTCTTTGATGCGAAAAAAATCAGAGGACGTAGTTTTTTTGCCTCTAGGTGACTTCTAATGTCGCCGGCTTGTTCATACAAAAGCTCTACTTGATTGCCAAGCACTGCCACATAACGTTCTGATGGTTTTGGATAGGGAATACCAACCAAACTGACGCCCTTTGTGCCTAAATAATTTACAGTAGATTCGTCAGGGCTATTAGGGCCTGTAATAGCAACATTGATTGAGTTTGGTTTTAGCTTTGCAGCAGCAACCAAGTCATCCCAGGATTTGATGGGGCTATCATAGTTTATGAAGAGACCTGAGGGCTGGCGAATCAGCACTGCTAAGGGCGTCACTTCACTATAGTTGAATGTTGATTTAGGAAAAGCATCTAAGGAAAGAGTATCGCCAGTCAACACCCCTATGGAGTAGCCTTTCGCTCCATTTTGGATCATTTTATTTAGACCAATACTACCGGTTGCCCCCGGAACATTTTGAACAGTAATATTAGTTTTTAAATCGCTTTCCAGCCATCTTGCAGCCATTCTTCCCATGATGTCTGCTCCACCTCCAGGCCCCCAGGGAACAATTAGCTCGATTGGGCCTGCAGGATAAACCTCTTGAGCGTAAACAGGATTGACATGTAATAGTGAAATGATTGGTAGTGCAAGGGCATAAAGGCTTTTTCTGAAATTTTTCATTATTGGACTCCTTCGGTTTTATGCTACTTTTAAAAGAAACTTACCTAGAGTTGCTCGAGATTCAAGCAATTCATGGACTTTTTGGATTTCGGATAGCTGATATATGTCATGTATAGAGACATGTAACTTTCCACTTGAGATCAACGAGAAAATATCAGTCATTCTTTGATTGATCACTTCGGCGTTTGGGATATAGTCTGCCAAATGTGGACGAGTGAAATAAATTGAACCAGCTTCAGCTAGTGCTAGAGGTGCAATGCCCGCTACTTGGCCTGAGCTTGCACCAAACATGACACATAACCCCCTTTTTTGGAGGCATCGAATACTTCTGTCGATAGTATCTTTTCCAACAGAATCAAACACAACATTGACGCCCTGATTGCCGGTAATTCTCATTACTTCCTCCTGGAAATCTATCTCGCGGTAGAGGATGGTGTGATCTGCCCCTAATTTTTTTGCAATTTCTGCCTTCTCTTGACTTCCAACAGTGGTGATCACAGTGGCGCCTTTGAGTTTAGCCAGCTGTATCGCAAGCTGACCAACACCACCAGCGCCTGCATGAATCAAGCAGGAGTCGTGATTTTTTAGAGCATATGCTGAATTAGTGAGGTAATGTGCTGTTAACCCCTGCAGCATTAGCGCCGCGGCATGACTACTATCAACTGCTTCGGGAATTTTGACGATTCTCCATGCAGGCACTGCAGCATATTCTGCATAACTTCCCCTGGAGAGGCAATAAGCAACACGCTCCCCTAATTTGAATCCCTCAACATTTTTACCAATTGCATGAATTGTCCCGGCACCTTCCATGCCAACTGTCATAGGCAAGGGAGTTTGATAGGTATGAGATTTTGCGTATGAACCATTTCGCATATACACATCCATATAATTAATTCCGGCATAGTCTATTTTGATAACCACTTCATTTTCAGCCGGAGTTGGTATAGGAATGTTTTTCTCTATTAATTTATCTGGCCCGCCGAATTCGTCAATTTGGATTGCGCGCATTTTTTCCTCGATCAGTAATATTGCTTAGATGAAATCTGGAACTGATTTATCAAATTTAGGTCAATGTTTGGTAGGTAAGAAGGTTCAAGTGATATGCAGCCATTATTAAATTGAAGGGGATTTTTAAGAATTGAGGAAACTGGCTTCATAAAGCCATTCATCTCCCCAGCATTGGTGATATATGTTTTTGCAGCCAGGGCTTCCATCCAGCAACCAATTTCTCCTGCAACGCCATTGCCAAGAACGGGCTTCATTCCGAGATTGGAAATAAGGGAAAGAGCATTAGTTAAGTTTTGATAGGAGCCAAATTTCATGAGCTTTACTTTGATATAAGTAGCTATATTTAAATCTGCAGCCCTCTGAATATCTTCAAGTCCATAAATTGATTCATCAAGCATCATAGGTACATTGGCGATTTTTGAGATTGCTAATGCGGAATCCCAGTCATCTGCATGGCAGGGCTGCTCAAACAACTCTATTCCAATTGGATTCAGTTGCTCAATAAATCTTATTGCGTCTGATCTTGAGTAGCCTTGGTTGCCATCGAGCCGAATTTTTGCACGCTCCTTCAAAACTTTTTGAACATTTTTAACTTTTACACTATCTTTATCAACATCAAATCCGACTTTAACCTTGAGAGTGTTAAATCCGCTGGATATAAGATGCTCAATTTCAATCTCAAGATCTTTAAGGGTTTCGGCATTGACTACCCCGAGTATAGGGATTGATGCAGCAGATTGATTGAGAAAAACACCTCTATTCTTTGCAAGCTCGATCGCTGTTGCAAGGGCGGTGACTGTAAAAGGATCGCTTACTAAATATTTATCAAGAAGCTGTTGATTTGATTCATCAGATTGCTTTATTAAGTTTTGCGCCAGCTCTTGAATTAAATCCCAGCTACCTCCAATAGTCTCCTGTGTGTAACCAGTCAGAATTGTTGCCTCCCCTAATCCTTGATTTCCATTTGCATCAGTTACGCTGACGATCAATGTATCAAAATGTGTTACTGGTCCAAAGGCAAGTTTATAGGGCACCTTCAAAGGAAGTTCAAGTCGATAGAGATTGATAGATTCGATGGATTTCATATCATTTCATCTTAGCTACTTTGAAATGGGATGACAATTGGCTAATTCCCTCTAATTCACCGCTTAAAAATGCTAAATACTTGTTTTTATTGAATTATTTTTTGATCATACATTTGCGCCGGGGTTACAATAGTCCAATAAGTCATATATATGAATATTTACTTTTGATTCTTTTTGATTTGGTACTTGGCAATGGTTAAAACATCAGAGTTTGCATACAAGAGGGTTAAGTACGCCATCACAGAATTGCTACGTCAAAATAAGTGGCGCCATAATCAAGCAATACCAAGTGAACCTATCTTGGCTTCTCGCTATCAGGTCAGTATTGGAACAATTCGGCGGGCAATAAATGAGTTGGTTGCAGAAAATATCTTGGTCAGAGAGCAAGGCAGGGGTACATTTGTTGTTAGCCATACCCCTGATTACATGCTAAATGTATTTTTTAGAATCGAAAGTTCTAAAGGGGTTCGTGAGCTACCTCATTCAAAACTTCTCTCCTTCGAAAAGATACGTGCAACTAAATTCATTGCAAAAAAACTAGCAATTAAGCCTAATGAGAAAATTTACAAAGTAAAAACTCTACTTAGCTTTAAGTATCAACCTGCAATAGTCGATGAAATCTACTTATCTGAAAAAATGTTTCCAAACTTGAGCGAAAGTTTTTTTTCAGATAGGAATGAAACACTTTATGGCTTGTTTCAGAGGATATATGGCATTACAGTTTTGAGTATTAGTGAAACAATAGAGGCGATTCCTGGGAATGAGTACATATCAAAGCTACTGAAGCTAAAAGTAAATCTACCTATCTTATGCGTTAAAAGAGTTGCTTATGCCTATAAGGGGAAACCGGTAGATATGCGTATTCGTTATATCCATTCAAGCAAATATCGTTATTTTAATAATTTAGGTGGAGGGTAGATCTATCAATATGCAATTGGTTGGCTCAATTACTAGCCCTTTTTCAAGAAAAGTGAGAATTTGTTTTATTGAGAAATGCATCCCTTACGAGTTGCTTATTGAGGATGGATGGGATGTTAATACTAAGCTTCATGCAATTAATCCGTTAGGAAAAATACCTTGTTTAGTTCTCCCTAATGACTGTCCTATATTTGATTCATCCGTAATAGTTGACTATATTGACGGCATGAGTGAGATCAATTTATTACTTCCTCAATTGAGCCTAGATAGGGCCCATGTTAAAACCTTTGAGGCTTTGGCTGATGGGCTTTTAGATGCTGCCATATTGGCCCGCCGCGAGAGAATATCTAGACCCTTAGCGGAGCAAAGCGAGGCATGGATTGAGAGGCAGATGGGTAAAGTGCAAGCATCTTTGCAGTGTATATCTGACTCAATAGGAGCTTCTGAGTATTGCTATTTGAATATGTTCACTATTGCGGATATAGCTATTGGCTGCGCACTCGATTGGTTAGATTTTCGTCTTCCTGAAGTCCAGTGGCGTACTACCCACCCTAATTTAGATATTTATTTTTCTCGCTTAAGCTTGCGATCATCTTTCTTAATGACCGATCCACGAAAAGCTACTATTTGATTTTGAATCCATAGGGCAATCTAAATTGCTCTGATACTTATTTTATCGGTAGTATTTTAAAATACTGAGTAATACTCCGATAGGTTCGGCCGAATTCGACCAGGCTTATTTTTTAATACAGTACCAATCGTAATAAAGCAGATTGGGTCCTCGTCATTTTTAAGTTTGAATAGTGATCTCACTCGGTCGCTCTGTAGAGCTCGGCCACTTGATAATCCAGAGCCAAATCCAAAGGCGTAAGCGCTCAATAGAATATTTTGAATGGCGCATCCAAGAGATATCAGCTTTTCTTGCTTACCAATATCTTCATTGCTGTCTTTGTAATTTGCTACGGCTAGCAAGAGTAGTGGGCCCCGAGAAGCTTTATCAAGCGCCTCTTGTTGTTGTATTGGAGTAGCTGCTTGATCTCGGTCTAATAGACATTGGCGAAAGACCTCTCCTAGTGCAGAACGACTGCTCTCTTGAATCTCAATGAATCGCCATGGCACCATTCTGCCGTGATCGGGGGCCGCATTAGCCGCCAAGAGAATCCTCTCTTTTTGGGATTTGCTGGGCCCAGGACTACCTAGTCTTTTAGGGGATACATGGGTTCTACCATGGATGAGCTGTTCGGCAAATTGATCCATGGGCATAAGCTGTACTCAAGAGACCCTTTGATAGTACAAATTTTGTGGATGATTTGCTTCTGCAAAGAACATCCATCTTTCAGCAAGTAAACCCAGGTAGTTAATGAGCAATGCCAAAGTAATAACTAAGAAATTGGATGAGATGATCGCATAGGCCATCAAGATCATGGGGATGACATAGGCACATAGCAAAATAATCTTGCGTATATTAGCAATCACTTTATCTGTTTGATGATGAAAGAATTCGCGAGTATTAAAACTGCCACCCATGAGTCCCATTGAGGTTTGGCGAATATTATTACCCTTAATTCCAGTCGCCGTAGCCAGGTTCGATTTTGGTTTCAGTTTGCGATTACGGCTCCAAATCCAAAGCTTCAGATTCAACGATAGAAACAACAATACAAAGGCAATGACAGAGAGTGGAGCATCAATCAATTGCGCTGAGGTATCGCCCCATAGCGCAATTAGTAGTTCTAATAAAATCCAGCCAGAAGTCATTCCCAGCAGAATAAAGTTAGTTAAGGTGGAAGGATGCGACCACTCTTGAATGAAGCGAATACATTGATAGATTTTGGCGGTGCACACCCAAAGGACTATCGTAGTAAATAGCAGGCTAATCCATAGCCACTGTGGTACTTCGCCAAAGCCTGCATAAAGGAAAATTACTACCGTTACAGCCATGACTGCTGGTAGAGCAATCACCTCCCTTGATAACCAGGAGGTCCTCCACATCATGGCAGCGCGCCATGCTCTTTCAGGGTGGCCCAGGTGAAAAAATGAAGCAATCAGGCTTAAAGCCAGAATAGCAAAAGCAACTGGTAGAGCTAGATTGGTGAGAAATGTATTGGGAATAGATTGATTATGCAAGTTTGCTAGCGCTATAAAAAATAGCAGGCCTTGAGCCATTCCGACCAAGGTAGTAAAGAAAATAATTGAAAATTGTGGACGCATTATTTGTCATTCCTTGCTGCATCAATTGTTTCCATAATGGAGCGTGGTAAATAGTGATTGGCTGGTTGAGTTTCCCATTCAGGCATCAGTGCATAGCCGGAGCGTTCCTCGATCGCTTTGCTGGCGTCAGATTCTGGATCATGGACATCGCCAAAAATGCGTGCACTAGTAGGGCAGGCTAGGACGCAGGCAGGCTTCTTCTCGGCCTCTGGCAAAGTCTCGCTATAGATTCGATCTACGCAGAGAGTGCACTTGGTCATCACTTGGCGCTCTTCATCGAGCTCGCGCGCACCGTAAGGGCAGGCCCAAGAGCAATAGCTACAGCCAATACATTTCTCATAGTCCACCAGAACAATGCCATCCTCTTTGCGTTTATAGCTTGCACCTGTCGGGCAAACCGGAACGCAAGGAGGCTCTTCGCAATGTAGACAGGACTTTGGAAAGTGAACTGTTTGTGTATTAGGGAAGGTACCTGCTTCAAAAGTTTGTACTCGGTTGAAGAAGGTTCCACTTGGACTTGCCCCATAAGCATTGAGATCAGTCAAAGGACCCGCTGAGCCAGAGGTGTTCCACTCTTTGCAAGAAGTAACGCAAGCATGGCATCCCACGCATACATTCAGGTCAATAACGAGAGCTAGCTGTTTATTTTTTTTACTCATTTTGTCTCCCCCGATTTTTTGAGGGCCATTCCAGGAACTTCAAATGCTTTTACTTGTGGCCAAGTTTCTTTTGGTTCATTTTCATCTGCTGGAGCCAGTCGCACACGGACGTCATACCAGCCAGCTTGTCCTGTAATCGGATCAGAATTACTTACAGTAAAGCCTCCCAATGGAAGCTCTTCTGAGATCAGGTGGTTTAGCAGAAATCCTTTTTTAGATTCATCTGCATCGTTTGTTAAGCTCCAAGCGGATTCGGCTTTGCCGATCGCATTCCAAGTCCATACCGTTCCTGGATCAACAGCCTCCGAATGTCTTGCCATGCAGCGGACTTTTCCCCATTGAGACTCAATCCACATCCAGGCGCCATCAGCGATTCCACTCTTAAGTGCGGTAGCAGTATTGACGTATAAATAGTTATGACTATGAATTTGTCTTAACCAGGCGTTTTGTGAGTCCCATGAGTGGTACATCGCCATTGGACGCTGGGTAATCGCATTCAAAGTAAATTTGGTGAGATCAGTAGCTTCATCTTCTAGCGGTGGATACCAGAAAGGCAGTGGATCGAAGTATTTATAGATACGTGCCTTTAAATGTTCTGGAGGTTGCGCACCTGGACGTTTTCCAGTGGATGCCAATCGAAAGCGTTGCAAGATATCTGAGTAAATCGCAATCATGATTGGGTCGTTCTTTTGGCGTAGGGCATTCTCTTTTGAGAAATCTAAATAACCCTTGTTCCAGTTACGCATATATTGATGCTCAGGTGGCATGTGATATTGATGAACGCAATTATTCTCAGCATATTTTTGCCACTGATTCGGATTGGGTTCACCGCGCAATGGTTTATCCCCATCTTTGCCACGCCAACCACTTAAGAAGCCAATGCCTGAGTCAGGAGTGGTTTGGAAGCGAGTAATAAAGTCCGGGTAATCTTTAAACTTGCGATCCCCCTCTGGTGTAGTAAATGCAGGGAACTTTAAGCGAGAAGCCAGCTCAATCAGTACTTCCTGAAATGGTTTGCACTCGCCTAGGGGCTCGAGAACGGGAATACGAACAGAATCAACAGGACCATCAAATTCAGAGATAGGCCTGTCAAGCATACTCATCACATCGTGACGCTCTAAATAAGTAGTGTCTGGAAGTACTAAGTCAGCAAAGTCCACCATCTCTGATTGGAATGCATCGCATACAACAAGGAATGGAATCTTGAATTCGCCATCATCACCTTTTGCATTGAGATGTTCGCGAACCTCCATGGTATTCATGGTGGAATTCCAGGACATATTAGCCATGAAGATCATGAGTGTGTCAATGGAATAGGGATCGCCTTTAACGGCGTTGGTAATTACGTTATGCATTAGTCCGTGAGCAGCTAGAGGATGCTCCCAGGAATAGGCTTTATCAATACGCAGTGGTTTTCCATCAGAGTCCAGTGCTAAATCTTCTGGCTGTGTTGGCCATCCTAGTGGAGGTTTAGCTAGTGGGGTGTTTGGCTTGATGTCATTTTCAGAGGAGGGGGGTTTCGCATTGGGCGGAACCTGTCTTGGGTAGGGAGCTTTATGTCTAAAGCCGCCTGGACGATCAATGGTTCCCAAGAGTGACATCAGTACCGCTAGACCTCTAGTTGTCTGGAATCCATTGGAGTGAGCAGATAAGCCGCGCATGGCATGGAAAGCAACTGGCCTACCAGTTACAGAGTCATGCTTTTCACCCCAAGAATCAGTCCATTGGATAGGTAACTTAAACTCTTGACCGAATGCAGTGTCTGCCATTTCAAGAGCAAGCTTGCGAATACGTTCTGCTGGAATACTAGTAATGGCAGCAGCCCACTCCGGAGTAGTTTCACTGACTTGTCTTTTTAGTAATTCAAATGCAGGAGCAACTTTTTTGCCTTCGTGTGGGCCTGGGCCCATCACATATTCACCGAGTAAGGCGGGTGCGGTTCCTTGCGCAAAGCAAGGTTTGGCACTTTGGGATTTTTCATCCCAGATATATTTGTTATGAGGTAAATCTGTATTGATTGGATCAGAGGCGGGGTCATACAAAAATAAACCTTCTTCTGGCCCCGAATCCATACACACTAATTGCGCTGAGTTACTAAAGCGCTTTAAGAATGGGGCGTCGTATTTTTCAAGGCGAATAAGTTCATGCATCAAGGCCATAAACAACGCACCATCAGTCCCCGGTTTAATCGGAATCCATTCATCGGCAATAGCAGAATATCCAGTTCTTACTGGGTTGATTGAGATAAAGCGACCACCAGCCCTTTTGAATTTCGATAAAGCAATCTTCATTGGGTTGCTATGGTGATCTTCTGCCGTTCCAATCATGACAAACAATTTTGCTTGATCTAAATCTGGGCCGCCAAACTCCCAGAAGCTTCCACCAATTGTGTAGATCATGCCTGCCGCCATATTGACAGAGCAAAAGCCTCCATGAGCAGCATAGTTAGGCGTGCCAAACTGCCTTGCAAATAAACCGGTAAGAGCTTGCATCTGGTCGCGACCAGTAAAGAGTGCAAATTTCTTAGGGTCAGTAGCACGAATTTTGGCAAGACGTTCGGTCAGAATATCAAATGCTTTTTCCCAGCTAATTGGTTCAAACTTACCATCACCTCTTTCGCTGCCAGCCTTACGAAGTAGCGGCTGCGTGATACGTGCAGGAGAATTCTGTTTCATGATTCCTGAGGCGCCCTTGGCGCAGATAACGCCTTGATTTAAAGGGTGCTCAGGATTACCATCGATATAAACTAATTTTCCATCTCGTAGATGCGCTCTAATCCCGCAACGACAGGCGCACATATAGCAGGTAGTTTTTTTGATCTCCGTTGCTGGTGCTTGCTTGTTAATTGGGTCATGTACGGGGTCACTAGAAAATATTTTGAACATAGGCTTCTCAATTATTGAGGGTTTTTAGCAAGCAAAATGGCCATCGCTGTAGATGCCACTCTAGAAAAAACAGAATCAGATCTAGATGTCAGTGTGATTGGGACTTGTGCGCCAAGAATGGTTCCTGCGCATTCCGCCCCAGCCATATAGACAAAAGATTTATAAAGAATATTCCCAACTTGTAAATCTGGCATCAACAAGAGATCGGGATCCCCAGCAACCTTTGAATAAATCCCTTTGGTTCTTGCTGACTGCGCTGAAATTGCATTATCAAACCCAAATGGACCTTCAATAATCGTATACGGAAAAATCGGATGGGCAATGTGCTCATCAACGATCTCTTTTGCATCAGTGGTGGAGGGCATCGCTGGGTTGATTACTTCAGTAGCAGCGATAATTGCCACTTTGACATTGCTAATACTTAACCTCTTTAGGGCATCCAAACTGTTGGCCAGTATTTCTCTTTTGAGTTTAGCATTCGGCGCAATATTGACAACGGCATCAGTGACGCCAAGTAGCTTGTGGTAACGCTTTAGCTCAAATAAAAAGAGATGACTGACGCGTTTATCAGTGCGCAATCCATCTCGGTGCACAATTGGTCCCATCAGATCTTCAGTATGAAGAGATCCCTTCATCAGAACTGCTAACTTTCCTTCTTTCACCATCTCAACTGCTTTCTTAGTTGCTAAGATGGGATCTTTCGGTGTATCGACAATTTGTATGCCATCTAAAGAGAGTTGTTCAATGGAAGCAAGTTCTTCAATTTCTTTTTTAGGGCCTATTAAAATCGGAGTGCATAACTGTCTTTTAATAAGATCAAAAACAGTTTCTAGTGCTGGCGCACTAAGAGGGTAAACCACCCCAAGCGGTAGATCGCTCTTAGCTTCCTCAATCATTTTTTCTAAGAGCGGATATTTCACGTTTAGATTTTTCCTGAGGTGACTTTAATGCTCTACTAATTAGGAGAGGGTTTGAGAAATACGCTCAGAAGCTTCTTTAAGCTTGGGAATATGTTCCATTGCTTGATTCAAGGGAAGTCTTGCTGTCGCTGCATGAACTGCTATCGCAGCTACTACTTCACCTAATGAGTCTCTGACTGGCACTGCTACACAAGAAACTCCCAATACATACTCTTCGTTATCTACCGCATAACCAGTGCTCACAATTCTCTCCATCTCCGATTCCAGTAGATGGCGATCAGTAATGGTTCTGTGGGTAAATTGTTGAAGCGGAAGATTTTCTAAAATCTTGGAGCGCTCATCTGCGGGCTTGTATGCGAGTAGTAGCTTTCCGCTGGCGCTGCAGTGTGGGGGCAGTACTGTGCCTGGTGGCAGGTGAAGACGCAAGGCCCAGTCAGCCTCGACTCTATCTAAATAAAACAGTTCGCCACGTCTCAATACAGCTAGGTTACAGGTTTCGCCTAGATCGGCCACTAAACCCCGCAGGATGGTATGACGAATAGCTGAAACACTGTCATGTGTCAGGGTGGACATTGCTAAATGAGATAGTCGCTCACCTGGTGAGTAAGTTCGCCCTCCGGGCTCTCTTGCCACTAAACCCGCCTCTTCAAAAATAGCTAAAGTTCTATGCAAAGATGCTTTTGGCATTCCGGTAATTTGCATGAGTTGGGCTAGGGTAGCAGGTTGCTGCAACGCTGCCAGGGCCTCCAAAATCACCACGCCTTTGAGCATGGAAGAGTTTTCGCTGGAACTATCTCTTTTAGTGATATCTGGCTGTTCGATATTGTCTAGTTCAAGCATGGGTATTAAATCTCATGAAATGTGTCATTTTGTTCATTCTAATAGAACAAGGTTGAATTTTCCAGGAAAAATGTTAGTATTTTTACTTATACGAAACAACTTGTTCCGTTTAATAAGATCATTTATGCTGACCAGAATAGCCAATAAGAGCTAATATAAGTCTAAACAGTAGTTCCATAACAGGAGATTGGGTATGCGTA
Source organism: uncultured beta proteobacterium (assembly GCA_903995005.1). Lineage (GTDB taxonomy): Bacteria > Pseudomonadota > Gammaproteobacteria > Burkholderiales > Burkholderiaceae > Polynucleobacter. The sequence continues at coordinate 1,580 of CAJEZV010000026.1, read as the reverse complement.
GAAGCAATCTATTAGTCGCTGTTCTGTCAATAATCATCGCTTTTATGGGTTCGCTTGGTTGTGTGCAATTTGCTCAAGCACAGGCTTGGCCCACTAAGCCCATTAAATTTATTGTTCCTTACCCACCGGGTGGGGGCACCGATGTGATTGCGCGTATCGTTCAGGAGCCATTAAGTCAGGCCCTTGGTCAGCAGGTTATTATTGACAATCGCGGAGGCGCTGGAGGTTCCATTGGAACGGACATTGCAGCCAAGGCGCCATCAGATGGTTACACCGTTTTATTTACTCTTTCATCTCACACTATTAATCCTGCAATTTATCCAAAGCTTGCTTTTGATACTGAGAAGGATTTTTTACCGGTATCTTTGGTTGCGTCTTTGCCGCAAATCTTAGTAGCCAATCCAGATTTTCCTGCGAAGTCTGTCAAGGAAGTAATTGATATGGCGAAGGCCAAGCCGGATTCCATTGCATATGCTTCAGTAGGCAATGGATCGCCTGGTCATTTGGCTGGCGCCATGATGGCTGGATCAGCCGGTGTTTCGATGATGCATATTCCTTACCGTGGAGGTGGACCTGCTGTCACTGATGTTATGGCTGGTCAAGTGCCACTTCTTTGGGTTTCTATTCCCGCGGCGGCCAACTATGTCAAGGCGGGCAAGCTGCGTGCATTAGCAGTGTCCACTGTGAAACGCTCCCCGGTTTTTCCAGATGTACCAACCATGGCTGAGTTAGGTTTTAAAGATTATGAAGTGGATTCTTGGTATGCCATGTTTGTTCCAGCCAAAACACCGCAACCTATTATTGATGCGCTTTACAGGGCCACAGTCAAGGTAGTTTCTGAGCCAGCAGTTAAAGAGAAGTTAATTGCTCAAGGTGCTGAAGCAGTTGGTAGCACTCCTGCGCAATTGGGCGCAATCGTTAAAACTGAATTGGTTAAATGGAAAAAAGTCACCAAGGATGCAGCGATTAAAGCTGAGTAAGCCTCAGAAGTTTTCAGAATTGCAGTAAATAAAAAAGATAAGAGTATTAATGATGACACCAGTAGAAGTAATTGTTGAACGTGGACGTGTAGCCCAAAAGGTATTTGAGGGCTACACGCAAGCCCAGGTGAACTTGGTAGTTGAGGCAGTTGCCTGGTCGATTCTTGAGCCAAGTCGAAATCAAGAGTTGGCAGAGCTTGCTGTTCAAGACACTGGCCTGGGAGATGTGGCAGACAAGTTTAAAAAGAACTTCAGAAAAACCTTAGGCTTGGTGCGTGACTTAAGTTATGCCAAAACAGTAGGCGTTATTTCTGAAGATTTAAAGACCGGCTTGACTGAGTACGCAAGGCCTGTAGGCATAGTTGCGGCGATTACGCCATCAACGAACCCTGGCGCCACACCCATTAATAAGATCTTAAATGCTTTAAAGTGCCGTAATGCAGTAGTAGTCGCACCATCGCCTAAGGGTTATTCGACTTGCGCACGTTTGCTGGAGTTTGTGCATCAACAATTAGATCTAGTCAAAGCGCCGAGAGATTTAGTGCAGATGCTGCCATCACCGATTACCAAAGATTCCACTAATGAATTAATGCGTCTGGC
>CAJEZV010000025.1 GCA_903995005.1 uncultured beta proteobacterium | reverse complement strand
GCTGATGATATGACTGCCGATCCCCCCAGTCCAGATCCCATAGGAAAATCAGACTGCAAATACAGCTCAAACCCAAATTCTGGATGGATGGCTTTCAGCAGGGCCTGCAACAATCCATAACTGCCTTTAAGTGCTAATGCATGCGCAAGGTCCGGGGCCTGCAGTGAATCTGACAAATCACGGGAGTAAATGAGTATCCGGGAGTCATCTCGTTTTCTCAAGGTAGCATGACTGAAGAGCGAAATAGTGGCATTGATCACCGCCCCACCTTGATCTTCGAAGTAATGCGTAAGGTCTGACCCGCCGCCGCCAAAACTGATACGAACTGGCGAACGAGCTCGGGCATAAATAGGTTCTTCGATTTGCCGGGGGAGATAATCACGGGTTACCACACCTGCCAGACTACGGTCACCATTAAGCAAAGGAATAACTTGTATGCAGCTATCTAATTGCTTTAGCAATAACTCTCTAGAACTTTTGCTATCTGCCCAAACAAAGTCTGGATTTGCGCATGAAGATACTGCATCCTCAAGAGTTGCCCCATCCAGCAGTTTGCGCCGCACATCGCCATCGGTGACCAATCCAGTGACGCCTCCACTGGCATTGATAGTAAGCACCATGCGATGGTGATTACTATCAATTTGCTCCATAGCTTCACGCAGGGAAGCAGTTTCAGAAATTTGAAAAAATTGCAAGCTCACAATTTCATCATCCGATTGGCCTTTACCCAGCGATTCATGCGATAGTAGTCATCGGGAACGCCTATGTCAATAAAGTTTACCCTCAATGGCACTGCCTTAAGAGCCTTCCTGGCGGCAAGCTCAGGTAAACATATCTCCTCTAGTGAAAACGAGTCAGATGGTGCATGCTCAAACTGCGCTGAATTTAAACAATATAAACCCGCATTAATCCAGCTGGCTCCCACGCTTACATTTTTCTCCTTAAAAGAAGTTACGCACCAATCTTCATCAATTTCTACGCTACCATATCGCTCAGTATTTCCAGTCTGAACCACTGCCATAGAGGGAGCTTTTGCATTAATAAGGTCATTGATACCTCCATCCAACCAAGTGTCAGCATTAACCACCAAGAAATCACCCATCAGTCCCAATTGTGCAACTGCATTAGCAATTGCCCCTCCGGTTCCCATGGGCTCATCTTCTATTAGAAATTCAAGCTCGCATTCTTTCAATAAATTACTCTGTAGAGATTGAACAAAGTCAACAATCAAATTCGCCTTATGATGCAGCAAGAAGATAAAAGATTTTATTTCTTGGCCCACCCAATTCTCTAGTTGCAGGCCCAAAAAAGGCACTTCGCCAATTCGAGCAAGCGGCTTTGGCACATCTGCCACGATGGTGCTTAAACGAGTACCAAAGCCTCCTGCGAGCACCAGTAGTTTGATATTTGAATTAGTCAACACTAACAATCCACAATCTCAGCATACAAACCTACGCGCTTTATTTTGCCAGCAGCCAGCTCCACTATTTGCGTACAATTCTTGAGGGTAGACATCCGATGAGCAACGATTAAAATAGTAAGCTCACCGCTAAGGTTATTAATAGCCTCCATCACATCTTGTTCAGTAACTCCGTCCAACGCACTTGTTGCCTCATCAAGGACAAGAACGGATGGTGAGTGATACAAGGCACGTGCAATTCCAATCCGCTGTCTTTGCCCGCCAGAGAGACGAACACCACGCTCCCCAACCAAGGTATCTAAACCTAGTGTCAATTTTCCTACAAATTGGTCTAATTGTGCAGCACGAATAGCTCGCAGAACAGCCACCTCATCAATTTGATCATCCGACAAACCAAATGCAATGTTTCGTCGTAATGTATCGTCTGTCAAATAAATGGTTTGTGAAACATACCCAATCTGATTTTGCCATCCACGCAAATCCTTTTGAATATCAACCCCATCTACATAAACTTGGCCCTGTTCGGGCGTCAGCAAGCCAAGTACTACATCTACAAGGGTGCTTTTGCCAGCACCGCTGGCCCCAATAAATCCCACAGATGTACCCCTAGGGATGGATAACGTATCAATCTTTAACGACAATGATTGAGCAGCTGGGTATCGAAAGCCAATATCTTCTAACCGCAGCTCTTTTTTAAGTATCGGAACTGCACCAGTTGATACCAAAAGGGGGGCATCCAATAATTGCAGCTCTTCATAGATTGTATTGATCACCGAAGTAGAGAAGCGCACACTTTGCACAGCCGCCATTATCCTATTAATTGAAGGCATAAGCCGAAAAGCTGCCACTGCAAACAGCCCTAACGTTGGCACCAGAGCATCCAAAGACTTACCCTGTCCAAGCATAATGAGCACCAGCAACACCAATCCGATTACAGCAAGCCACTCCAACAGCAGCCTAGGAAAAGCCTGCAAGGTCGATCGCAATTCAGCCACATGAACACTTCTAAGGTTGTGGATTCTGAATTGCGCTAAAAATTCATGCTTGCGGCCCAATACCTGCACGTCCTTAACCCCACCCAAACCTTGCTGTAGGTGCTGTATACGAAACCCCTCATGGAGTTGACTTTCCCTGCCCCAGCGCTCAATTCGCTTACTCGTAAACCTGTGAAACACAAATGCTGTAGTTCCCAATGTGAGAATCACTAGCAGAGCACCAGCAGGCTCCACCCACAACAATAACGCCAAAAAGCCGACAAGCACCAGGGCTTCAGAAGTCAGAATTAGGCCCTGCTGGACTACATTGGTTATGCCATTTGCTGAACCAATTATGTTTCGAATTAGCTGAGCAGAATTTTTCTGCAAGTGAAAACTATATGATTGAGACAGATATCCAGCAAACAATCTATACGACAGACTGGCTTGCAAATTATGAGCAAAGCGTGACTGACGCCAAGCTAAAAACCCTAAAAAAACAGCTTTTACAGTGTAAATTCCAACAAGCAAAACGAGGCCACCGACCAACATATGGCTCTGACTGGGGTTACCCAAGAGCTTCAAGAGGCTTTCAACATAAGGGTACTTAGTTGTTAAGTCACCTTGGGTCATCAGAACCATTGCAGGAATAATAAGTCCCGCTCCAAGAGCCTCCATTAGCATACCCACCAGCATCAGGCCTAGAAGCACACATGCAGAACGATGCTGCTGAGACAAAAGATACCAAATCTTTTGCAAGGAAGTCATAGAATTTTTACGATGGTGGATGTAGCCCGAGAAATCATTACTATCTTAGCTAACCCACCCCCCCTATGCGATCGACCTTAAAAACCTCTGCATATTCATGCAAACATACTTTCCAATCGCGCATCAGGTTAAGCCCTCGCTGGTTTAGTTTTAGGTTTACTAATTTTTCGCTAGCAGGCCGTGGGGCAAAATACTGGAGATTAAAATGATCTGATGGAACTATTTTTACATTTATCTCATTACTTAAACCCAATAGCCGGACAAATTCCTGTGCAACATCAAAACGGCTAGCCTCGCCACCACAAACTTGGTTATAAAGGCCGTACAAACCACTTTCGACAATATTGCAAAGTCCGTTTGCAAAATCGATGGTGTAGGTCGGAGTACCCAGCCTGTCATCAACAACATACAACTCTTTAGCACCTGCACGGATCTGCTGATAAATTTTGTTTATAAATTTTTTATCCTTTTTCGGCCCCCCGCCCATCATCCATCCAGCACGCAATACAAAGTGTTTTTTAACTGATGATCTAACATATTGTTCGCCATAATATTTTGACTGAGCATAAACCGACAGGGGATTGGCGACATGAAAATCGTTGTAAGTTTCCAACTCTCCATCAAAAATACCGGCGGTTGATATGTATACGTAGGGAACACCCAGATCCTCAGAAATCAACCCAAGATTTTCAGCGCCCAATGCATTAGTAAGCCAGCAATTTTCGGGCGCCACCTCACAAATTTCTAGATCTGTGAGTGCGGCTAAATTAATAATCAAATTTGGCTTGAAATTAACAATTTGTTTTCTGATAGAAATAAAATCTCTAACATCCCCATATTCAAGCCAATCCTCAGTAATAGATATGTCACTTGCCATGACAGTAGCGTTAGATAATCTTAAGCGCTTATAAACTGCGTCCCCAAGCATTCCTCCACATCCGGCTACATAGACTCTTAAATTTGAATGAATTTTCATAACCCTAAGAATCTTGAAATATCCCAAGACCCAATCCCCAAAAGAAATCATTCTCGCATATTTTTAGCCACTAAACTACAGACTATATTTCAGCTATAATCGAATTGCTTAAATAATGATCACAAAACTTATTAGAGATCATATGCTGTGTTGAGGGGCAACTCTTGGGCAAAGAGCCGCAAATTAGTATGCAGGATTAGTAGTTGATTTTATAATTATTAACTTTTTCAGCATGAGAGAAATTATCGATCAATAATAAAATTATATCTTATTGAATAATCCAATAAAAACATTAATCTTAACTTAAATTAATTTTTTGAATACAACTTCAGAACTAAAGCCATAAATATTTATAGATTAAACAAAATTGAGATATGAATACTTTTTTTCAATTAACAGCTTCAAATTTGATAGCTCTGATCAGCTCATATTGTATTAGTAATTTTTTTATTATTTATGGCTTTCAACTAACTAAAAATAACGAAGTTAATGTAAATTTAAAACCGCAAAATATTCATACACAACCCACTCAACGCATTGGAGGAATTGGTGTTTTTATAGGAATAATTTCTGCAATTTTTTATTGGGAAACTGATTTCTCCCAGACTCTATTCCAATTATTTATATTTGGCTTTTTAATTTTTATTATTGGCCTTATTGAGGACATTCAAAGCAACCTTAGCGTCTATAATAGATTAATTGCTATAGTTATTATTTCTAGCATTATAGTCACGATTAATTTAATTTATATTAACCGAGTTGGCTCCGGATTTGATGAATTACTTTCTATTAAAATAATCTCCCTAATTTTCACTACCTTTGCAATTACAGGCTTAGTAAATGCATACAATATCATTGATGGCCTAAATGGTCTCTCCAGCTTCATGGCTTTAATTTGCTTGCTATCCATTAGCCTAATTGCGTCCTTAAATAATGATGTAATATTAATGAACTATTCATTAATATGTATTTCATCAATATTCGGTTTTCAATTACTAAATTATCCTAATGGAAAAATTTTTCTCGGGGACTGCGGCGCCTATTATATCGGATATCTATGCGCTATTTTTAGTATCTTGTTAATTGTGCGCAATGAATTAATATCGCCTTTTTTTGTTTTAATAATTAACATATACCCCATAACAGAAACAATTTACAGCATTTATCGTCGATTTTTAATTGAAAATAAAAGTTACGGTGCTGCTGATAGATTGCATTTACACTCATTAATTTTTGAGAAAATGAAAAGAGGAAATTCTAACAAGAAAAATAGTAATGCAATAGCTACACTGTACATAGTGATACCAACGCTAGCTTTTGTCTCAATAAGCCTAGTTTTTTACCAATCTAGCTTAGTATTGATTTCTTTATTGGTTACCTATGTCTTCACATATACGTTAACATACAAAAAACTTTATCTAGCTAGAAAAATCTCTTTAGCTGATTTAACTTGCAAGCATTTTTAATAAATAATGCAATAAAAGGCGGTAGTTGATTTTTTTTCATGACCTTATAGTCTTCAATCATTTTAATAAAAATATTTATCCAAGACCGATTGCTTAAACCGCCCAATTGCATTAGTACCATTAATTGAGGTAAATATTTACATTTAAAATTCTCGCTCGCAAAGGCTCTTAAAATAAAATCATAATCGCTTGAGATTTTAAAACTTAAATCAAATATCCCAATATTTTTATATGCTGACTTTCTCAAAAAAATCGTAGGGTGTGGCGGCATCCATCCATATTTAATTTTTTGTTGTGAAAAATCACTAGAGATCCATTTGCTCACCACCACTCGCTCACCATTTTTTTGGGCCACATAGTTAAGGTCTCCATAAACACAGTCTAGATCACGATCGACTGCAAAATTAGCGACTATTTTTTTAATGACATCGCCATCTGCATATACATCATCAGCATTTAAGATGCCAATAACCCCCTCCTCCACAAGAGAAATCCCTTTATTTAGCGCATCATAGTAACCACGATCAGCCTCGCTAATGACTTTACAGCGTCGCCCAATATTACGTATTGCTATTTCTGCTGAGCCGTCAGTAGAATTCCCATCAATGATGATATGTTCAATATTAGAATAACTTTGCGAATTAATACTATCAATAGTATTTTGTAATGTAGAGGCGCTGTTATAGACAGCGGTAATGATCGTTACCTTCAAGCTTCGCCATCTATGTGTAATATTTTTTTTGCCGCAATTAAATAAGATACATTTTCCAATTGCATATATCCTTCAACTTCTTTTAGCTTCAAATCTACTAAATACCGATACCAGTATCCTTGCAAAAAATGGAATGCAAACCCTTTTGAGCCATCCAAAAACCCCAAAAAAAATAGGTATCTGCATATAAAGTATGCAAAGGCTCTAAAGCCTAGGGGCAGTTTTTGATATAGCTGATTTTTGATCTTCCTCTTTAATCCAGAGGTCCAGTGGAGGCTGAAAGTCTCTTGAGCACTTAAATGTAGGTGCTCACTCTGATTTTGATATTTCAATGCGAGGCACTCAAATGCTTCTCTGTCAGCATACCGATTATGCTTTTCTATCCAATACCCAAGTGAGCGCAGATTATCATCAATTAGCGCGCCGGGTAGAGTTTCAGATTGCCCGTTAACAATAATATGTTCGTCCATCCACCGCGTTTCAGACATGCCTTTGCTATATTGGAATAATCGCATTATTCGTACTCGGCTTACCCCGCCGAAACGAATATCCCTACCCTGAAACCGAATGACTCGCCTAAATAGAGCTCCAGAGATGGATTTGTGGGGATTTTTTTTAAACGCCTTAATAGCATCATGTAATTGCACATCTAAATATTCATCAGCATCAATTCGTAAAATCCAGTCTGTTTCTGGCTTAAGTTGCAATAGCGCCCAATTAAATTGATTGCCGTGATTAACCCATTTATTTTGCAGAATAGTACAGTGATATTTTTTAGCGATCTCAATTGTTGAATCAATTGAGAAAGCATCCACTACTACAATTTCGTCGCAAACTGAATGGATGCTCGAAATACACCTAGCTAGATGCATTTCCTCATTAAGAGTCAGAATAATGGCCGTTATCTTCATTTACATATAGGGGTGATATGTGAATGGTTAATAACTATCGACTCAAACATCTTTGGAAATAATTTGGCAGCTAAAAAGGCGAGGGTGGTCAATAGGATGCCCCCAACAATGACTCCACCCAGCACCATGGATAAGTGACTCTCCGGAAACATGAGCGGCATCATTAGGAGAACACCAAATGCAAGCATGCCAGGGTCATTGCCAGTTTGACATATAACTACCTTAAATGCATAAAATAACAAGCCAATAAGAAAGCTGGTGCCCAAGATGCCCAGAAAGCCAAAATTCATATACATTTCGGCAATCCAGGGAAGGTTGTAGGAATATGCATAGTCAGTAGGGGTTGCAAGCCCATAAGCTCTAGCCCAGTCATTTCCTAAGGTTTCACGAGGCTTATTCTCCCAAAAAATACGTGGGATCCACTTTGTTAGCAATGGGGTGTAGGTCGAGCCATAGCGATAGGGTTGCGGATCGGGAGTTCGATCAATTACCTGAACCAAAGTAGTTAAACGATTCATGCGCACATAGGAATCTTGGGATACCTTTTTTATTTCAAAAGTATGCGCCCCACCCCCATCTATATATTGATTGCTCACTATATTAGATAATTCCCGAAAGCTATCGACTACTGTAGCCCCCTGCTTTAATTGATAACTCGTGCCTTTTTCATTTAACTGCCAGATCCGATGGCGCAACTCCCCTTTAATTGGCTGAATCAAAAGTATGGTGAGAATAATCAAGGCCATCCACCCCCAAGGCATCCTTTGCCGAATTGCAAAGAATAAAATACAAATAGCTACTAGATTGATAATCAGCGGGCCTATAGATCCCTCTAAAAATACGGATCCAATAAAAAACTGATATGGGAATATGAGGGTCAGCAATACAACTTTCGTAGTTGTGCTCAGCAATCCCCTAAAATAGGCTGCCATGAGTACATAAAAAATAAACTGATACCCAATGAAGAAAGAAGGCTTCAGATAAGCCACCCAGCCTTCCTGAGAGTGCCAATAGAGCAAACACGTAAGTGGATACCCGATCCATGCCAATAGGGTATAGGCATTTTTATCTTTAATGTAAAAAGGGAAAAGTGTTACCTTATCTATTTTTTTTAAGAGTCTTGGTGCTACTAGATAGTAGGCAAAGTAGAGGGATAAAAGTCCTGCAATCACACAAAATAACGCATAGACAAAGGTATCTTTTGGAATCTCAAAACGCCAAGCCTCGAAAATACTTTGTTCAAAGCGATGAAAACCAGCAATACCGAACGTTATCGCATAAAAAAATCCATGCATCGGCAAGAGCGGAATGGCTTCACGCTGCTCATTCTTTAACCAGAAAAAAAGAGGGGCTGCGCCCAATAGAACTATCGCATTTGAAAGAGTCAATGTGAAAAAAGGAAGGCTCTGAAATTGTGAAAAATTTGCCCAGACCAAACCCAAAGCAATGCAAAAAGCATACAAATACTTTAAGCGTAGATCTGAGCTAAAGAAGATCATGTATGAAGAGAGATAGAAAATATTTTTGGGAGCAATTTGGTAGCTAGAGGTAAATCTAAATGCAGAAGAAATAAACTTTTTAAAAATTACTTACTCCTTGGGTATTGTAATAAATAAACACGGTCTAAGACTAAAGTTTTCTTCAAGACTGATGTATGCATAACCAAGGTCGATCGATTTAGGAGTTGAAGGTATATTGTTACCAAAAGAGCGGCCAATAAGACCCTTGTTTATAATTCACACTCATCACCATAATTAGATTTAAGTTGACCAAGAGCTTAATCCAATTTACAGCCTAACATTTACTATAATTCTTATAAAAAATTTTAGGGAGCAGGTGGCTTTTCACAAAAATAACATCTCTTTCAAAGCTATAAGTAGAAATATCCTTTCCATAGCCTTGAAAAATAATTGGGTATAAATCAATGGCCTCTAAAAGTCTTGATGCCTGACTAAAGGTGGAAACTGAGTCATTTGAATATTCTGGGACAAACGAGCTCTCTAAGAGCACTACAGATGCCCTAGACAATACCGATAAACCGCCTTTGATAACTTCAAGTTCATGGCCTTGGGTATCAATTTTTACAATGAACGCATCATCCCGAGAGAAATCGGCGCAAATATCATCAAGCGCATAAACCTGAACCTCTTCAGTGACTCGTTCATCAGTCTTGTAAAAGCTATTTACATCATCTGTATATTGATGAAAAGACGCAATCACAGTATTTCCTTTTGGATAGCTTATCGTTAATTTTCTATTCATACTACCCAGTCCAGCATTAATGACATTAGGTCTTTTATCGCCCACATTAGATCGAATATTTTCCGCTACATGTGGAATGGGTTCGAAACAAACTATTTCTTTGGCATTTGGGTAAAAGATTAAAAAATCTCTAGAGAAATCACCAACATTTGCCCCAATATCTATTAGATTTACGATCTTCTGGTTATCTAGAAAACAAAGAAAATTGATAAAGTCATCGTATCTAGCTGGCGATCTCAAGCAGAGCTGCAAATAATTTCTTGGAATCATCCTACCTGCATGGGCTAGTCTTTGACACTCTTGAATCAGTTCAAGCCTGTATCCAAGGGTCTCAAGCTTAAGAGAGAGCCATTTAAGAAATTTCATTTAAATAAATTCAAAACATAATTAAAAAATTCATTAAAGCAGGCAATTTACTAACAAGGCACTTTATGCTAGAAACCCTCACTAACCCTAGCTTTTGTAGTAAGATCTACTTTTTGCCGCACAATAACCCCAGCAGGTACGTCATTAAAAATTGATGTTCTTGCTGCCACTACACTTCCCTGCCCAATAATAATTCCCGGTCCAATATAAACATCAGCCGCCACCCAAACTTTTGCTCCCAAAGTAATTGGGGCGGTCAAGAGGGGCGAGGAAGGATCCCGATAATCTCTGCTAGCAGTACATAGATAACTATATTGACTAACAGTAGCGCCTTCACCAAGGGTAACAGTGGCCACGTTATAGCAGTCAACATTACCAGCTAAACAACTGCCTGTTTCCATTACCAGATTCCAGGGAGCCCATATTTTTGCGCTGGGGTAAACATGCACTCCAGACCCAAGATTTGCACCAAACATTCTCAAAAGAAAGGCGCGCCAAGAATGCAAAAAGATGGGGGTAGGTCGAAAGGCAAGCAAATAAAACACTTGCCACACTAAGCGACTCACTTTATTTGTAAAACTTAAATGGCTTCTTTTGAGATCAATCATGGACTTTGTCGATAACGCTCATATACCGATACTAACTCGTGGGCTCGGGCACCCCAAGAGTACCGTTCTTTTACCAGATTAAAGCCATTCTGACCCATTGAATCTAAAAAATCAGGATTGGCGCCCAATCGATTGATGAGCTCGCCGAAAGATTTTGGGCTGTCTGGGACGAGAACACCAGCATCAGCTGCCAGCATACTCTCAACTAAGCCAATATTGGGACTTAAGATGACTGGCCTGGCATTAGCCCAAGATTCCAAAATGACTATTCCAAAGTTTTCATGGAGAGAAGTTAGAACTAAGGCCATTGAGTTTGAGAGTAGCTCTTGTTTATGCTTGCCCTGAACTGGACCATAAAAATGTACCCTGCCAGAAAGCCCGAGGTCATCTGCTATTTTTTTTAAACTTACAGTCAAATGCTCATCATCATAGCCGGCTATTACTAAGTGAATATCCTTTCGAGTATACGGCAGCGCTGCAATGATCCGATCAATCTGCTTTTTCCAGCTGATGCGACCCAAGAATAATAAATAAGGAGTTGATATCTTTAGGATAGGATCATTACTGTCATCATCATCTTGAGTGATGCAGGTATCAATACCCAACTCGATAACCTCAATCTTGGTAAAAGGGACTTGAACTGACTTTATGTTGATCTCCTCTAATTTTGCGGTGGCGTGAATAAAATTAGCATCTAAGATATTTTTTTTCTCGAAAAACTGAAGGGCAATTTTTTTTATATAAGGACTTCTACTCGCCAACAACTCAGGAACTAAAGCCCCATGGGGAGAAATACAATAAGGAATACCACTTTTATTTGCAATACGGGCTGCTTGAAAAGTTGGCCAAAGAAATAATGAATGTATATGCACAAAATCCATCCCAGGAATAATTGCTTGCATTTTTTTTCTCAAGCCCCAAGAGAAAAACCATCGACGCAAAAAAGAAACTGGGAAATAAAAAACTTTTACGCCATCGATATCAACCGCTCGATTCAGAGGAACATCTAAATTCTCGTGCATATTCACACTGGTTGTCAGCACAGTCACGTCATGGCCAAGTTTAGCCAAGGATTTGCACATATGATGAATTGCCCAGATAGGTCCACCATACCTAACAGCAGGATAATAGGAAGGTACAATGTGGCATATTTTCATGGTGCTTCTCATGGTGCTGTTTTGAGCTAGCCCTAATGGCAGTGATATGTGTATAAACAAGCAGATAATCGATGTTAACTACTTGATTAATATAAAAAATGAAACGAATTTTAGTTTATCACAATGCCTCTTTAGGTGACACCATCGTCGCCCTACCTGCGCTCAACCTAATCAGAAAAACATTCACAGAAAGTACTATTTTTCTGCTTACTATTGAACATCGCAATATCAAAGCAACCCAAGCAGAAAAAATTCTGGTTAATACAAATCTTATAGATGGTTACATCCTATTAAAAGCCAACTACCAAACACTTTCAGGCCTGATCAAACTAAGAGGGGATATTCGTGCTTTTAGGCCTGATGGCCTCATTTATCTTAATGAGCCGCGTAATCGATTCAAATTAATACGTGACTACCTCATGTTTAAATTCTTTGGGATTAAAGAGATTATTGGCATTAATTTTTCAAAAAAGAGGTGTGAGTTAGAAAAAATTGAAAATGGTCAATATGAAAGTATTTCTCATTTTCTGGGGCGAAAGATTAGCAATCTAGGATCGATTGATTTTTCTGATCTATCGAATTTTAATCTTCACTTAACAAGTGAAGAGCACTCTAAAGCAAATCAAATACTGGCCCAAATTAATAAGAGCCAACCTATTATTAGCATAAGCATTGGCACTAAATTTACATCTAATCATTGGGGTGATGATCGCTGGGAAAAATTTTTATCTTTACTCGCCAGTAAATACCCGAACCATTATTTAGTAGCCATTGGCTCAAGCGATGAATTTGATCGCAGCAAAGATCTTCTGAGGTCCTGGACAAATCGCTCATTCAACTTGTGTGGAGTACTTTCTATTCGAGAAAGTGCGGCAGTGATTTCTCAATGTGTCATTTTCGTTGGGCATGATAGTGGTCCCATTCACTTAGCAAGCAGTGTTGGCACCCCTTGCGTCGGCATTTATGGGAGCAGAAATTTACCAGGGATATGGTTTCCGCCAGGAAAAACCAATCAGATCATTTATACAAAAATAGAATGTCAGGGATGCCAACTGATAGTTTGCTCTGATAAAAACAATCAGTGCATTAGATCCATCAGCCCCAGCAATGCTGTTTCAGCAGTAGAAAAAATTCTTTCTCCCTTACCCTAATTTTAACTTTCAAGTTATAAAATACCATGGTTATGGTCTTGGTACGCTAAGAAAAAATAGTTTCAATGATCTGGTGAGCGCGGTGCTCGTAGCGATGCTCAGATGCCACTAAATTATGCGCATGAAGAGCCATTTGCTTTCTTTGCTCTTCATTGCATAAATAATATTCGATTTGATTTAAGCATTCCTCTATATTGGCAAAATAACCCACATCACGTCCCTCCATAAGAATTTCACTAGCCCCCCCACTTCGAGTGGCAAGCAGAAAGCCGCCAGCTCCTGGCACCTCAAAGGTACGCATAATGACCCCGTCCGGAATTCCGTCCGCATAGTGTTGTTTACGCAAAATATTGAGATTGATTTTAGAATGGGCAATCATCTGAGCAGCTTTGGATGCTCTTAACTCTCTACCTTGCCATAACTTTCTAGAAAGACTGCTAGATGCGGTTCGTTTTTGCCAGTAATCGTGACCCCAAATCTTCAAGGGGAAATGCTTACCAATGTCATTTAAGAAAAGCTCTCGCTCTTGATCCCAGCCACCAATAAAACTTACTTCAGTTTGGCAGTGATTTATCTCGCCAAGATATGGAAATACAGCCTCATCCCAAGCGAAAGCTAAAAAATGAGCCGCGATACCATCTTTTTTCAGGTGCTTTACAAGTAATTCACTCCAAATAAAATAGGCATCGCATGTCTTGGCGGCTGGTAACATCTCCGGTCGACTGGCATAGTGCGGAGCGTACGGATTGTCACCATTAATAATTGCCACCTTGATCTGCTTTTTTTGCAGAGCCTTAACGGTCTGTGCTAGCAACCACTCACCCCCGAATATCAAAACAAAGTTAGGCTTAGATTCTAGAATCTTGCTAAGCACCATTTGGTTATATTGCCCTGAACCTAAGGATCTCAAGAAGTAATTATTAATCGTAAGGCGATGGGTAATGCGGTCTTTGAGCCACCACGCGAGCTCCTCTTTAAAGCTTCGTACGTCAATACACTGGGGCACATGTCCCAACTTTTGGAAGGCATCTCTGTATGAGCACTCTAGAGTATCGAGATTAAAATTTCCAACTAATGCAATCTTCATGAAGATGACTTTGCTCGGTTAGTCAAATAATTTGATAAATGTTCAGCATAGCGTATTGCTGATCTTGCCCATGAGAGAGAATGCTTATTTTTCATTATCTCTCGCTTGCCTTGCTGAGCTAGGGCTATAGGAATCATCTTCTGAATAGCCTGCACTAGGGCATCTACATTGTCAGGCGGAATGACTTCAATCATGCTAGGATCGTCTACATATTGCCGTAGATCCTCGCCACCACAACGGTTAGTACAAATAAGGGGTAAACCACAACTAAGGGCCTGTGCTTGGACTAAAGCCATACCCTCTTCTCTAGAGGCCAGGACGAATAAATGCGCCATTGCGTAATACTGATGAAGTTGGGTCTGATCAACAGTATCGTAATGCGTAAAACCAGGCAAATTGGGCAAAGGGGCATCGCCAATAGAACCTACATGGATTAATTCCACGCCATCTAAAGCCTGCCATCCCCGCACTAAAATATCGACACCTTTTCTATAAGACCAGTTACCTACAAAAATCAGTCGCACTGGGCTAGGGCTAGGCGACATAGTAGATGGAAACATGTTCAAGTCAACCCCATAAGCATTGCGAAATAAGTGAAAGCTTGACACCCCATGGTGAATAAAACTTTTTTCTACATGTAATGCCGGGATAACAATTTGATCTGCAAGTTGATAGCCGGCCAGCTCACGCTTGATAATACTTTGCAGTTTAGCTTGATCTAACGGGCTGGGGGTCTTGAGCTCGTTCATGATTTGAGTTTGAGATAAGATATGTTGACTACCACGCTCTAAAAAAATCAATGCTCCATACTTTTGTCTTGCATATAGCAGCGCCTCTAGATACATGCCAGACATAGCAATCAATACATCACAAGGTTTTAATCTAAAAATAAGGAGATAGTTTAGTCCTTGAAAAATCAGTGAATCTACATAATGGTGAAGCTTTAATGGCAGCACTCTACGAAAAAAAACTAAGGGCAAAAGTGGCCAGAAGAAACTGACTTGCGAGTTTTTAGTGAGTCCGAATCGTACCCCCCTTTTAATGGGCACCATTGAATAAAAAGTGACCTCATGCCCAAGAGCCTCTAGCTCTCGAGCCAAATCGAGTAGATGAAATCGACCACTGGAGGCGATCGCAATTTTCATTTACGAAAAAATATCGACATCAATTTAGAGTTTAGGGTAGCGTTGATAAGATAAACCGGTAACGTAATAATATCTTTTGTAAAAACCCAAAAAGATTGATGAATCATTGATAAAGTTTGGCCTAAAACTACAATTACCAAAAAGATTTCTATCGCCGAAGCTATTGCTGCATACTCCAGTAATCCTAGTCGCTGCCCTAAGAATAAAACAACTGATAACATGCTAATGGTGGAAAGCAAATAATAGATCCCCAATCGCGAATGGTGATTAATTGCCATCATAATGGTTGATCCGCCCGACCAAATGCCTGCAGCAAAGTTGCCTAGACACATCACTAATAAAAGTAAAAAGGGTGCCTGAATCTCTCCTAAGGTCCAATAAGTCAGGATCGTATTACCAAAAAGAAGAAGTCCAAATAAAATCAATAAACCTAGCCAGAATGCCAGGCCACAAATTAATACATTCATTTTTTGAATTAGTTGGATATTTTTCTTAGCAAAAGCACTTGAAACTTCAGGCCAGCATGAATGCTGTATTATTTTTACAAGTTGTAGTCCTGAATTGCAAATGGTGCGCACGCTGGAAAAAATTACTACCTCACTTGCTCCGAGCATTGCGCCAATTAAGGTGATCGTCCCTTGATTCTTGATAGCATTAGCTGCTGGAAAGGCCATAAAACTAAAAGCGGGTTGCATAAGTCTTCGAATCTCCAGCCAGCTGGCATGACTAAATCCAAAGTGGATCCAGGGCACTCTTTTGGATAAACAAATTTTGCATATCGCTAAAGAAATTACTTTAATTAAGAGCATTAATATACTGATCTCTACTGGGCTCCATTTAAATACTAATGCAGTCAATATTGATCCTACCTCCACTATTCTTTGGATATTGCCCAGCCAAAGAGAGAAGGTAAATAAGCGGCCAGCCCGAAAGCCTGCATTCAAAAGCCCCTCTTGTAATGCCAGCAAGGAATATGCCGACAAACAAAAAACAATGATTGAAAAGTCTTGCGCATCAATTAATCTGCTTTGCGAAAATAGACTGGGCATTAATAAAATAAGACCTACTATCGCCATCAATACCAAAATCGAAATGGACAGAATCATGGCCTGGATACTTTGAAATACTTTGAGAGCCTGATAATGCTGATTTTTAGCAGTCAATATAGTCATATCATTTGCAGCAGCGCTCACAAAACCAATATCTCCAATAGCTAGGTAACCTGGAATGGTACTCAATAAGAGCCATTGGCCATACAATGAAATACCCCATGTATTAATATAAAGTGGTACTGCAAGAATTTGATAAAAAAGGCCAAGAATCTGCCCAAATGAATTGGCGCCGATACTATTTAAAATAGTAGCTTGAATATTTTTTGAATTATGATGAGGCTGCACGTATATTAACTAATAGGCTAAATTTAAAATTGCGATGACTTCAGCTAGCAACTCACCATAAATGAATACTTATTAGCGCTTAAGAGCATATGCCTTTTTTCTCATTTTGTATTCCAAACTATAATCGCACCGACTTTCTTTTGCAAACGCTAAAATCGATTGCCGAGCAGAATTTTACTGATTATGAAGTCTGCATTAGCGATGGCATGTCTACGGATGGCCGGTTTAGTGAAATTCGAAATTTCCTCGAAATAAATAAAATATCACACAAATTATGTGAGAGCACAGTCAATCTTCAATATGATCCCAATTTGAGAAAAGCTATTTCCTTATCCAGCGGTCAATATCTGATATTGATAGGTAATGATGATGCACTATCAACTCCGGATATTCTAAATCACCTTCATAAAGTGATTAATGACTATCCTAATGCTGGTGTTTTAATAACAAACTATCTTGAGCTATCGAGCGGACGTACTTTTAATCGCATGAAATCTACCGCTTCGGTTGGTAAGGGGCCATCTATTGCAGCCAATACTTTTAGGGATTATTCTTTTATCAGCGGAATCCTGATGCATGGCCCATCTGCCAGAGCGCTGGCAAGTAATCGCTGCGATGGTAGTGAAATGTATCAAATGTATCTTGGCGCAGCAATTGTGAGCTCCGGAAAGGATCTTATTGGTATACACGATATCTGTATCAATAAGGATATCCAAATATCTGGACTTCAGGTCGAGAGTATGAAGACTAGAGTAAAACTCTCTCCTTGCTGGTCTGACCGCCCAAACTTACCAATGATGCATATTTTCGATACCGTCAGTGCGGGAATTGAATCTGCCTTACCAGGCCAAAAGCTTGGAAAATATTATTTTTCTATTTTGAAGCAACTCTATAGCTTTACTTATCCATATTGGGTTTTGCAATACAAACATTTGCAATCGTTCAAGTATGCACTTCTCTTTTTCTATTGCTTGCGTCCTAGCAAGCTGTTGCGAAACAGGAGGCTAGCTCTTTTGAAACTTTTTTATGTGTGGATCATATATCTTTGTACTGGTATAACTGCTCTAATAACGCCACCATCATTATTTAAGTGGTTGGAACCAGCCCTTTATCTTCTGGCTAAGCGCAAAGTCGTTAAGACCTGACTCCAAAATTTCTTACTCAATAATGCCTATTATTTGATTTGGGTTGTTTGCATTAATGCGCCACTTATCAAGCGGTGTAGCTTTTGAGCTAAAACTATCGGCACCCGAGAGAAAAGAAGCCCATGCCGAAAAACTGCTATTACCTGAGACAAGGAGAACTGTAGCCTTAGACAAAAATAGCAAATCTTCTATAGCAGAACTAAATCGGCGCATTTGGCAATCCGCCACACTCTTAATAAGATTTTCAAGGTGATGGGGTGCACCATCACTAACTACATACACCGGTAAGTTTCCATACTTAAGCCTCACCTCGCCAACCGCGCGAATAAACCAATTTAAATCTGTTTTTGCTTGAGACCCACCGTCAGAATGAGATTTAAAATCATTACCAGAACGATAATTAATGCCGATAAAAGGCTCTGATGTATGTATTAATCCATCTGTATTTTTGCTCAATTCTTGTAATTTTTTTTTAAT
>CAJEZV010000024.1 GCA_903995005.1 uncultured beta proteobacterium | reverse complement strand
GAAAAGAGTCAATTCGTGAGTCTGATTTGGATCTGTGGTGTTGATGAAGCAGGACGTGGACCGCTTGTTGGATCAGTAGTGGCAGGGGCAGTGGTGCTTGATCCCAATCATCCAATCATAGGTTTAAGAGACTCCAAGAAGCTGACTGCCGCACGTCGAGAATTTCTCTATGAACAGATTATGGAAAAGGCAAAAGCCTGGGGTCTTGGTGAGGCCAGCCCTGCAGAGATTGACGATATAAATATTTTACAAGCCACCATGTTGGCGATGCGTCGTGCCGTCGAGGATTTAAGTGGCAGACTAGGCTCCTGGCCAGACAAAGCGCTGATTGATGGTAATCGGTGCCCTGAGTTACCAATACCTTCTGAGGCAATCATCAAAGGGGATTCTAAAGAGCAGGCGATTTCGGCGGCATCTATCATTGCAAAAGTAACCCGCGACCGCCAGATGCAGGAATTGCATAATCGCTATCCACAATATGGGTTCGCACAACACATGGGTTATCCAACTGAAGCTCACTTCACCGCTTTAAAGGAGTTCGGCGTTTGTGATGAGCATCGTAGAAGCTTTTCACCTGTACGAAAAGTTCTTGAGGGTATGGTGAGCTAAGATGAACTTTGACCTCATTACATCTAAAGAGAATCCTTTATTTAAGGAGATTCGCAATCTCCAAGCAACTGGTTCTAAAGGTCAGAAAGCAAGGCTGGCTATCGGTCAGGCTGTGTTGGAAGGCATTCATCTTGTGCAGACCTGGGTTGGGGATCCTGCTTTGAAGATTCTCCTTACCTCTGAGTTTGGCCTCAAGAATGTAGAAATCTCACAGGCAGTCTATGAACATATAGAAATATGTCCAGATACCAAGGTTTATCAAC
The DNA here is from genome assembly GCA_903995005.1 of uncultured beta proteobacterium. Taxonomy (GTDB): domain Bacteria; phylum Pseudomonadota; class Gammaproteobacteria; order Burkholderiales; family Burkholderiaceae; genus Polynucleobacter. Next base: position 17,306 of record CAJEZV010000024.1, on the reverse strand, counting down.
TGGATAGCGCCTTATGGGATTTGTTAAGTGATCTTGTGAATGCGCCACATATTGCGGGTCTACTAGATCTTCCAAAAGCTTATTTGACTCCGCCACAATCGATCGCAACATTGGATGGCGATGTTGTCATCTTAGATCGGATTCAGGATGCCGGTAATGTGGGTTCAATATTGCGCACTGCTGCTGCTGCAGGTTTTACTCAAGTGATTGCTACAGCGGGTTGTGCGCATTTGTGGTCAAGTAAAGTTCTACGAGCTGGGATGGGCGCACACCGTTTATTGGACTTATATGAGGGTTGGTCTAATCAACAAGTAATGAGTGCAGTAACTGCGCCGATGCTAGCAGCCACTGCAGTTGCACAAGAAGAACTCTTCTCACTCAAAAAGGACCTACTCCACCCAGTTGCTTGGATTATGGGTAGTGAGGGGCAAGGGGTTTCTGAAGATCTTCTCGCCCAGGCTAAAGGGGTCTCTATTCCAATAGACCCACGAGTGGAATCCCTCAACGTCTCTACCGCGGCGGCCGTCTGCTTGTTTGAGACGATGCGTGTCAGGCGCGGCTAAGCAAAACTAACCCAGTATTGTTTTATCGGATTTGATGGCCTGTAAAACAGTGGTTGCAATCTCTTCAATTGACTTACTCGTAGTTAAAACCCAGGGAATCGATTGCTTTCTCATCATCGCAGTTGCCTCATTAATTTCATAGCGACAGTTTTCGAGTTTGGCGTAATTACTGCCCGGACGACGTTCATTGCGTATCTCCGAAAGTCGTTCGGCATCAATCATGAGGCCAAAAATCTTTTGGCGGAACGGTACTAGGTCTTTAGGCAGTTGCCCACGCTCAAAATCTTCAGGAATCAATGGATAGTTTGCGGCTTTCAATCCATATTGCATTGCCAAGTAGAGGCTGGTCGGCGTTTTTCCAACCCGCGAGATGCCAACCAGAATCACATCAGCATCCGCAAGATTTTGATTCGATTGCCCATCATCGTGAGCCAAGGAGTAGTTAATGGCTTCGATACGATTTTTATAGGCGTCGGTATCGGCATTGTGGTGCAGCCGGTTCATGGCGTGAGTAGATTTCAGGCCTAAGGCAGCCTCAAGCGGCGCCACAAAGGTTTGGAACATATCCAAAATGAGGCCATTCGCCTTAGCGACAATATTGTTGAGTTCTGTATTCACCAAAGTAGTGAATACGATAGGCTGTACCCCATATTTATTGAGCGCCTGGTTAATGCTGCTAACGGCATCATGAGCCTTATCGACGCTATCCACGAAAGGGATGCGGATGTGCTTAAAACTGGCCTCAAATTGGGCCAAAATCGATTGGCTGAAGTTCTCGGCGGTAATGCCGGTTCCGTCGGAAACAATAAAAACAATACGTATTTCGGTAGACATGGATTTGGCCTAAGGGGTCGGGGTCAGCACTACAATAGGATTTATTGAAGTATGCCCCATTTTGAGTGGCTGCCTGACCAGTTTTCCCATCCTTAGAGAGTATTTTATGTCCAACCAACAGCAACAAAATAGCAGTGTGGCAGATGCCTATGTTTTGCCTTTTGAGCAACTTCGTATGACAGATGTTGAATCTGTCGGCGGTAAGAACGCTTCATTGGGTGAGATGATTTCTCAGCTGGCTTCAACAGGAGTGCGAGTGCCAACTGGTTTTGCCACTACTGCATTGGCATTTCGTGATTTTCTAACGCATAACAACCTAACAGAGCGCATTCAAAAGCGTCTAGAAGGTTTGAATATTGATGATGTACGCGCATTAGCTGAGGCTGGTGCTGAAATCCGCAACTGGATTGAGTCTGCACCATTTCAGCCAAAGCTTGAAGAAGAAATTCGTAAAGGGTTTGCCGTATTGGATGATTCTGGTAAAGGTTCATTTGCTGTACGTTCATCTGCTACTGCAGAAGATTTGCCAGATGCTTCTTTTGCTGGACAACAAGAAACATTCTTGAACGTTGAAGGTATTGACGATGTTTTAAAGAAGATTCGTGAAGTATTTGCCTCTCTTTATAACGACCGCGCAATCTCTTACCGAGTGCACAAGGGTTTTGCCCATGCTGAAGTAGCCTTATCTGCTGGTATTCAGCGCATGGTTCGCTCCGACCTTGGCGCTGCAGGCGTGATGTTTACTTTAGATACAGAATCAGGCTTTGAAGATGTAGTCTTTATCACTTCAAGCTACGGTTTGGGTGAGACAGTGGTTCAGGGTGCGGTAAATCCTGATGAGTTTTATGTATTTAAAACTACCCTAGCTCAAGATAAAAAAGCAATCATTCGTCGCTCTTTGGGTTCTAAGCTCATTCAGATGCAATTTGCACCTAAGGGCTCTGCTGAGAAAGTGCAAACAGTCGATGTCACTCCAGAAAAGCGCAATCGTTTTTCTTTGGAAGACGCTGACATTACAGAATTGGCTAAGTACGCGGTCATTATTGAAAAACACTACGGCCGTCCAATGGATATCGAGTGGGGTAAAGATGGCCAAGATGGTCGCATCTATATTCTGCAGGCCCGTCCAGAGACTGTGAAGAGCCAGGCAGCTGGCCAAGTTGAGATGCGCTACAAACTCAAAGGTAGCTCAAAGGTATTGGCAAAAGGTCGTGCGATCGGTCAAAAGATTGGTGCTGGCCCCGTCAGAATTATTCGTGATCCGAGCGAAATGGATCGTGTTCAGCCTGGTGATGTATTAGTTGCTGATATGACGGACCCTAACTGGGAGCCAGTTATGAAGCGTGCCTCTGCCATTGTTACTAACCGTGGTGGACGTACTTGCCACGCTGCGATTATTGCGCGTGAGTTAGGTGTACCTGCAGTTGTAGGTTGTGGTGATGCTACTGAGCATTTGCAGGATGGCATGATGGTGACTGTTTCTTGTGCTGAAGGTGATGAAGGTCATATTTACGATGGTTTAATCGAGACTGAAGTGACTGAAGTATCTCGCGGCGTATTACCGGAGATTCCAGTGAAGATCACCATGAACATTGGTAATCCTCAGTTAGCATTTGATTTCTGCCAAATTCCGAATGCAGGTGTAGGCCTTGCCCGTCTCGAGTTCATCATTAATAACTATATTGGCGTTCATCCACGTGCAGTTCTGGAGTATCCAAATATTGATCCAGATCTGAAGCGCGCAGTTGAGAGTGTGGCTCGTGGCTATGCTAGCCCACGCCAGTTCTATGAAGATAAATTGGTTGAGGGTGTAGCAACGATTGCAGCAGCTTTTTATCCAAAGCCGGTAATCGTACGTCTATCAGATTTCAAATCCAATGAGTATAAGAAGCTGATTGGCGGTTCACGTTACGAGCCAGATGAAGAAAATCCAATGCTGGGCTTCCGTGGCGCATCACGTTATGTATCCGAGGATTTTGGTGAGGCATTTGCTCTCGAGTGCGCCGCAATGAAGCGTGTGCGTGAAGATATGGGTCTTGATAACGTAGAGATCATGGTTCCATTCGTTCGCACTATCAATCAGGCGAAACGTGTGATTGATATGATGGAGAAGTTTGGTCTCAAACGTGGTGTGAATGGCTTGCGCCTCATCATGATGTGTGAGATTCCATCGAACGCCATTCTGGCTGATCAATTCCTAGAGTATTTTGATGGCTTCTCCATTGGCTCTAACGATATGACTCAGCTTACCCTGGGCTTGGATCGTGACTCCGGTATGGAATTGCTTGCAATTGATTTTGATGAGCGTGATCCAGCAGTGGAGTTTATGATTGCGCGCTCTATTGATGCTTGCCGTAAGCAAAATAAGTACGTGGGCATTTGCGGCCAAGGCCCATCAGATCACCCAGACTTTGCACGTTGGTTGGTAGAGAAGGGCATTACTTCCATCTCATTGAATCCAGATAGCGTAGTCGAAACTTGGGAAATGTTGGGCAAGAGTTTAAAAGCCTAAGCAATTTACAGTAATCGATAGTGGTAAAAAAGCCTAGATTGAATCTAGGCTTTTTTATTGGGGCCACTCAATTTACTTTTTCTTGGCTACTACCTTCTTAATTGTCGCTTTCTTGGCGGGTTTACTGGGTGTGGCCTTTGTGCGCGATTTCGATGGAGGATGGTTGATTGGAACAGCCCCTATTTTCTTGGCAGGAATAGAGATGGCACTCGATTTATTTGCGCCACTCCAGCTAGGCTCGGGAATCGAATTAAAGGCCTCACGTAACTTCTCGCCCCAGGATTGATGAATCATGGCGAAATAGGGGTTCCTATCGTCTAGTGTGACAAGTTTGGTAGCTTTGAGAGAATTTTTTTCATAAACCAGCATATCTAAAGGCAATCCAACTGAAATATTACTTTTCAAAGTAGAGTCCATAGAAATCAAGGCGCACTTGGTTGCTAGGTTTAGTGGTGTAGTGAAATTGAGTACGCGATCCAAAATTGGTTTGCCATATTTGGACTCACCAATCTGGAAGTAGCAAGTTTCGGGGGTAGCCTCAATAAAGTTGCCGGCGGAGTAAATATTAAATAGGCGTGGAACTTCACCTTTTACCTGGCCACCAAAAATCATATTGCAATTAAATTCAAGGCCAGCTTTTTCAAGTGCCATATGATCACGGTCATAAACCTGCTTGATGGCATCACCTACAACCACCGCTGCTTCATACGAGTTTTTGGCAGTCCAGAGATTCTTACCTTTAAATAGCTGTCCTTGCAGCAATATCTCTTTAACGGACTGGGTGATTGCTAGATTACCGGCGCTCATCATTACAAAGAAACGGTCATTCCCTTTTTGGAAAATACTCATTTTTCTGAAGGTGCCGATTTGGTCTACGCCGGCATTAGTGCGGGTATCTGAGAGAAAAACCAAGCCGTCTTTTAAACAAAGTCCAATACAGTACGTCATACCCTAGCCCTTATTCATCATTTCTGAAATTATCCCTTAAATATCTCGATAGAGCTGCTAGGCAAGTTGTTGGATGGAGATGCTGGCACTCAGTTCCTCGCCACCACCGCCAGAGCGAACGCCTTTGACAGGTGCTGCAGAGTAGTAATCACGACCAATAGCCAATCGAATATGGCGTGAATCCACCAGACATGCATGAGTGATATCAATGCTGATCCAAATGCCCTGATCAATGTCGCTACAAAAGTCAATCCAAGCATGACTTGCAAGATTGGGGGACTCTTCGGCAAAGAAATACCCACTGACATAGCGGGCTGGGATATGCGATGCGCGGCATAGTCCGAGCATGATGTGCGCGTGATCTTGGCATACACCTGATTTCATAGCAAACGATTGAGCAGCAGTAGTCGCAAAGTTTGTTTGCCCTGGCGAATATTCAATCGTTTTTTGGACTGCCGCAGCTAGCTTTAAGATCTCGTCCACAGAATTTGTCTTTGGAAGGCTAGCTGAAAAATATTTCAGCATCTCTTCGGTAGGTTCGGTCAAATGGGTTTGCTGTAAAAGGTAGTAGGGCGAAACTGCCTTTGCATCATCAATAAACTCAAAAGCATCTTGGGTGTGCACTTCCCCCTCAGCTTCAATCATCATTGAGGTGTAAGGACTCTCTTGAACAAATACGTTGCACACATTGCCAAAAGTATCGATTGAGCTTGTAGATTTAATGGGTGTGCTCACCTTCCATTTATGAATCTCTTGACCTTTAATGGATGGTGGCGTCAGACGTAATTCCTGGATGGAATAACGTACGGGAGTCTCATAGCGGTATTCAGTACGATGGCGAATTTTTAAGCGCATGTTTTACTAACTCTTAGTTAGTTGCTAATGGGATGAGATAAGTATTACTAAACTCATCGGCGATATGGTTGATGCGCTCTAGAAAAACTTCAATAAACTCCTCTAAACCTTGCTCAAAGACTTCATTAATATCAGAGAAGTCTAGACTAGCCTTGAGCTTGCCTAGCAAACGTTCAATTTCTTTCGATTGTTGATTCTTCACTTCAGAAATCAAGGGAATGAGTTCATTGACGCAACATACCAATGAACGTGGCATTTGTTTATTGAAAATCAGTAGCTCAGCAACCTGCTGAGGGCTTACTTGATCAGAATAGATTTGACGATAAATCTCAAAAGCAGAAACGGAACGTAGTAGTGCAGCCCAGTGATAGAAATCAAAGAACTGACCATCGGTACCCTCATCAGAGCCTTTCTTGGGGTTTGATGCTTTTAGTGCTGCTTGATCTTCATATTTGTTTTCTAGAATACGGCCAGTATTGTCAGCTCTTTCCAGGAGCGTGCCCACATTAATAAAGTAGAAGGCTTCATTTTTTAGCATGGTGCCATGCAGTACCCCTCTAAAGAGGTGGCAACGGTGTTTTACCCACTCAAGTAGTCTGCTATGGTCAGCTTGATGTCTTGCCTCCAGAATGCGTTGCAGCTCTAGCCAAGTAGTATTTTGGGTTTCCCAAACTTCGGAAGTAATTTTCCCCCGAATCACGCGGGCGTTTTCACGGGCAGCGTAAAGGCAAGAAACAATGCTCGATGGATTGCTAGTTTCATAAATCATGAAATCCAAAACATTCTCACGATTCACGACATCATATTTACTCAGAAAAGCATCTTCCAGCTTGGAGATAGTGAGCAACTTCTTCCAGCTTTGCTCAAGGAACTCTTTAGGTTGTGGCAGTAGAGAGGTTTGATGATTGACATCGAGCATGCGGGCAGTATTTTCTGCGCGCTCGGTATAGCGGGCCATCCAGTAGAGACAATCAGCGGTACGGCTTAACATGTTTTTCTTATCCCTCTTACGCTTCTAGTACCCAGGTATCTTTAGTTCCACCGCCTTGGGAGGAATTCACAACCAAAGAACCTTCTTTGAGGGCAACCCTAGTTAATCCGCCTGGCACCATCTTGATGGTTTTGCCAGAGAGGACAAAAGGACGCAAATCAATATGTCTTGGGGCAACGCCAGACTCGACAAAAGTAGGGCAGGTGGAGAGTGCTAGAGTAGGTTGTGCAATGTATTTATCGGGATTAGCAATTAAATGCTTTCTGAATTCTTCGATCTCAGCTTTGGTAGATGCAGGTCCAACTAACATTCCATAACCACCTGCACCATGGGTTAGTTTTACAACAAGCTTTTCTAAATTAGCTAATGTATAGGCAAGATCATCAGTCTTACGACATTGAAAGGTTGGTACGTTATTCAGAATCGGTTTTTCACCAAGATAAAACTCAATCATTTCTGGAACGTATGGGTATATCGATTTGTCATCAGCAATGCCAGTACCAATTGCATTAGCTAAGGTTACATTCCCGGCGCGATACGCTGACAAAAGTCCAGCCACTCCCAGGGTAGAGTCAGAGCGGAACGCAAGCGGGTCTAAGAAGTCATCATCTACGCGGCGATAGATCACATCTACTCTCTCGGGGCCTTGAGTTGTCCGCATAAAGACCTGTTCGTTCTTCACAAACAAATCTTTACCCTCTACGAGTTCAACCCCCATTTGTTGTGCAAGATAGCTGTGCTCAAAGTATGCGGAGTTATACATTCCTGGCGTCAGAACTACTACGTTTGGTTTCTTAATATCATTAGGCTTAACTGATTTCAAACACTCCAATAAAAGATCTGGATAGTGTTCAACAGGAGCAATGCGATATTTTTGAAAGAGGTCCGGGAAGAGTCGCATCATCATCTTACGATCTTCAACCATGTATGACACGCCAGATGGAACACGTAAGTTATCTTCTAATACGTAAAACTCACCTTCACCTGCGCGAACAATATCAATACCAGCAATTTGTGCGTAGATATCACGCGGCACACTAACGTTGCGCATTTCTGGGCGATATTGCGCATTGTTATAAATCTGTTCAGCCGGAACAATGCCTGCTTTGATGATTTCTTCATCGTGATACACATCATAGATAAATCGATTGAGTGCCTTCACACGCTGACGTAGACCGGCCTCTAGTTGCCCCCATTCTTTGGCGGTAAAGATACGAGGCACTTGATCAAAGGGAATGGTTCTTTCTGCTCCAAGGTCATCACCATAGACTGCGAAAGTAATGCCTACGCGTCTAAAGATGAGATCTGCCTCAGCACGCTTCAGACCCATGAGGGAGTCGCTCTGCTGCTTCAACCAATTATGAAAAATTTGGTAGTGTGGCCGCGCCTTACCTGCAGCGTCGAGCATTTCATCAAAAGGCAATTTCATAGTTCTAAAACTAATGCCTTTAAAAAAACTGGATTTGGGGATTTGAAGCTGCTTGGTGCTGTATTGCACTATAAAAGTGCATATATGCTCAGATATTGACGCTGTGGGCAGTCTACCCCAGTTCTTGACCTACTAGGCGTTTAAATCGCCTCTTGCAATGCGACCCTTTTGAACTTCCCATTCCCGCTCTTTGGTGGCAGCGCGCTTGTCATGCTGTTTTTTACCTCTGGCTAGCCCAATTTCGCACTTCACATTCCCTTTGGAGAAATGGAGGTTTAGCGGGACCAGGGTGTAGCCCTTTTGCTCGACCTTGCCAATCAACTTGCGAATCTCAATGGCATTGAGTAGAAGCTTTCTAGTGCGAGTGCTCTCGGGAACGATATGAGTAGAGGCTGAAAGCAGGGGGGTGATATGGCAGCCGATCAGGAAAAGCTCCGCCTTGCGAATGACAACATACGCTTCTTTGATGTGCACGCGACCTGCGCGGATGGCTTTGACTTCCCAGCCCTCCAGAACAAGTCCTGCCTCGAAGCGTTCCTCGATAAAATAATCGAAGAAGGCTTTTTTGTTATCGACGATACTCATAGTTATTTAGCTTCCAAGATCGATTATGGCAGACGTCCACAAGACCGTTTTAATTGGCCAATCAGCTGACCGAATGTATGGCTTAGTGACTGATGTGGCTCGGTATCCTGAGTTTTTGCCTTGGTGTGGCGGGGTAGAAATTTTTGAGCAGACTGAGACTGTTCTGGATGCCAAAATCAATATCAATTTCAAGGGTATTAATCAGTTCTTTCATACCCGAAATATCAATCACCGCCCAGAAACCATCGATATGGTATTTGTAGATGGCCCATTCAAGCATTTTTCAGGGCAGTGGAATTTCATTCCCCTGCGTGAAGACGCCTGCAAAGTCGAATTTAAGCTGCATTGGGAATTTAAGAGCGCCATTCTAGATAAGATCATCGGCCCAGTTTTTGGGTATATTGCCGGGACTTTTGTAGATTGCTTTGTAAAAAGGGCGGAGGACCTTGATGGCAAGTCTTAGTCTAGACCTCTTGCTATGTGATGCCAGGAAGGGTGAACCAGTTCTGCGCCCTTTTCAGTTAATTTTGCAGGATGGTGAGATTCCCACCGTAGGTTTGGCTTTAATGAGGGCTGGCATTGTAGCCGGTCAGGACGATCCCGCTCTAGCTAGAAAGGGCTGTTTTGGGGTCTTTGGGAAGCGCAAGGACTGGGATAGCCCGATTTACTCGGGGGATCGTCTAGAGCTCTATTCCGCGCTATTAATCGACCCTAAGAGCGTTAGACGCAAGAAGGCCAATCAGAACCAGGATGCCAAATTCCAGGCTGCCGCAGCTAAAAGAAAGGCTAGGAGGCTATAATCTGTTTTTGCGACTAGGGGTTTTGCATGCGACTCATTCAGAAAGCACTCACTTTTGACGATGTGCTCCTCGTACCGGCCTATTCTTCGGTACTCCCTCGAGATGCCAGTCTGGCAAGTAAGTTAACTCGAGAAATTTCTCTTAATACACCGCTCGTATCTGCTGCTATGGATACTGTGACCGAGGGTCGTTTGGCAATTGCCATGGCCAGCGAAGGTGGCATTGGAATCATTCATAAAAACTTAACACCAGCTGAACAAGCGCGCGAAGTAGCAAAAGTAAAGCGTTATGAATCCGGTGTTCTACGTGATCCAATTACGATTGCGCCAGAAGTCACTCTGCGTCAAGTCATTCAGCTTTCTCGCGAACATGGTTTCTCCGGATTCCCTGTGTTGGTTGGCAAAGAAGTGGTCGGCATTATTACCAATCGCGATTTGCGCTTCGAAGAAGACTTAGATGCTGCAGTAAAAACCAAGATGACTCCACGCGAGCGTTTAGTAACCGTTAAAGAAGGTTGCTCATTAGAAGAAGCAAAGCGCTTGATGAGTCAACATCGTTTAGAGCGCGTCTTAGTTGTCAATGACAAATTTGAATTGCGTGGCCTGATTACGGTTAAAGATATTCTTAAGGCTACCGAACATCCTAATGCCTGCAAAGACAGCGAAGGTAAGCTGCGCGTGGGCGCGGCCGTTGGAGTTGGTCCAGATAATGATGAGCGTATTGAACTTTTAGTTCGTGCAGGCGTTGACGTGATCGTCGTGGATACTGCGCACGGTCATAGCCAAGGCGTTCTCGACCGCGTTAAATGGGTTAAGAAAACCTTCCCTCATGTTCAAGTGATTGGTGGCAATATCGCTACCGGTGATGCGGCTAAAGCTTTAGCAGATCACGGCGCTGATGGTGTGAAGGTTGGCATTGGCCCCGGTTCAATCTGTACCACTCGTATTGTTGCGGGTGTTGGTGTTCCGCAAATTACTGCAATCGTGAATGTGGCTGCTGCACTAAAGGGTACAGGCATTCCATTAATCGCAGACGGTGGTGTTCGTTATTCTGGTGACGTTGCAAAAGCACTCGCTGCTGGCGCAAGCTCTGTCATGATGGGCGGTATGTTTGCTGGTACCGAAGAAGCCCCTGGAGAAGTGTTTTTGTATCAAGGACGCTCATACAAGAGTTATCGTGGCATGGGTTCTTTGGGTGCGATGGCTGATGGTTCTGCAGACCGCTATTTCCAAAACGATATCGTTGCCAATGCAGAGAAGCTCGTTCCAGAAGGTATTGAAGGTCAAGTGCCCTATAAGGGCAGCGTTCTGGCAATCTTGCATCAACTCACTGGAGGTATTCGTTCTTCGATGGGTTACCTCGGTTGCAAAACGATTGACGAGTTACATGAAAAAGCCAATTTTGTGGAAATCACTTCAGCAGGTGTACGCGAGTCACACGTTCATGATGTGAAGATCACTAAGGAAGCGCCGAATTACCACATTGATTAAGGCTGTTTCTTTCGTGCACGACAAAATACTGATTCTCGACTTTGGTTCACAAGTAACTCAATTAATTGCAAGGCGTGTGCGTGATGCGCGCGTGTATTCAGAGATCCATCCTTGCGATTGCGATCCAGAATTCATTCGCAAATTTATCCAAGAGCAGGGCGGTAAAGGAATCATCCTTTCTGGCGGTCCAAGCTCAGTAACAGAAGCTGGCAGCCCTCGGGCCCCTCAAATCGTTTTTGAATTAGGTGTTCCTGTATTGGGTATTTGCTACGGCATGCAAACGATGGCAACCCAATTGGGTGGAGCAGTAGCGTCCGCGGAGTCACTAGGCAAGGCCCGTGAATTCGGTTACTCAGAAGTGCGTGCTCATGGGCATACTAATTTACTCAAAGGTATTCAGGATTTTTCTACTAGCGAAGGACATGGCATCCTCAAGGTGTGGATGAGCCACGGTGACTCTGTCACCACTATGCCTCCAGCCTTTAAGTTGATGGCTTCCACTGAGTCTTGTCCTATCGCTGGAATGGCAGATGAGGATCGCCGCTTTTATGCATTCCAATTTCATCCAGAAGTTACGCATACTATCCAAGGTACTGCAATCATTGAGCGCTTTGTGCATGAGATTTGCAAATGTAAGCCTGACTGGGTGATGGGTGATTACATCAGCGAGGCTGTTGAAAATATTCGTAAGCAAGTAGGTGATGAAGAAGTCATTCTGGGTTTATCGGGCGGTGTTGACTCTAGCGTTGCCGCCGCTCTGATTCATCGTGCGATTGGCGATCAATTAACTTGCGTATTTGTTGATCATGGCCTTTTGCGTTTGAATGAAGGCGACATGGTCATGGAAATGTTTGCTCGCAATCTTGGCGTTAAAGTAATTCGGGTAGATGCAAAAGATACCTTTATGGGTAAGTTGGCAGGCGTTTCTGATCCTGAAGCAAAGCGCAAGATCATCGGCAAAGAATTTGTAGAAATTTTCCAGAGCGAGTCTGGCAAGATTCAGAATGCCAAGTGGCTTGCCCAAGGCACCATCTATCCAGACGTGATTGAGTCTGCTGGTAAGGGTAAAAAGGGCGCGCATACCATTAAGAGTCATCACAACGTCGGCGGCTTGCCAGACGATATGCACCTCAAACTGCTAGAGCCATTGCGTGAGCTATTCAAAGATGAAGTACGTGAGCTCGGCGTGGCATTGGGTTTACCGCGTGAGATGGTTTATCGCCATCCGTTCCCGGGCCCCGGTCTAGGCGTACGTATATTGGGTGAAGTAAAAGCAGAGTTTGCAAGTCTCTTGCAACGTGCTGACGCAATCTTTATTGAAGAGTTACGCAATACCATTGATGAGGTAAGCCAAAAGTCTTGGTATGACTTAACGAGTCAGGCCTTTGCAGTTTTTCTCCCAGTCAAATCGGTTGGTGTGATGGGTGATGGTAGAACCTACGAGTATGTTGTTGCGCTTAGAGCAGTGCAAACACAAGACTTTATGACGGCGCACTGGGCACATTTACCGCATGAGTTATTGGGCAAAGTTTCCAATCGCATCATTAATGAAGTGCGTGGCATCAATCGAGTGGTGTACGACATCAGTGGCAAGCCACCTGCAACGATTGAGTGGGAATAGAAACTCGCGACTGAGTCACTATCCAATCCACTAAAAAAGTATTAACCCCTTTGAAATTTTTCCAACAACCTCCTTTTGTTCAGGGCTGCAAAGTAATGCTCGAGTCATCTCCGGGGATCATTGCTTGGTCACTGGTAACGAGTATTAGTTTGCTGAGCGCTGGACTTAGCCCGGCAAATACATTTTGGTTCAATATTCTGGTCTATGCTGGGTCGTCACAGTTGGCAGTGATGCCATTGCTTGCTGGAGATTATCCTTTTTGGACTGTTTGGCTAACGGCATTAATTGTGATGTCCCGCTTTGTCATTTTTAGTGCTGTCCTTCAGCCTCACTTCCAACGTTATTCCTTCTGGCAAAGGTTGGGTATCGGAGGCTTAAACACCGATATGAGTTTTGCGAAATTTATAGAAAAGTTTCCATCACCAGAAAATCCTCAAGGGTGTCAGGTTCAGCTGCTCTATTTCATGGGAATGGTTTTAGCGCATTGGTTTTTTTGGCAGATCGGTGCATTAATCGCCATTTTTGGTGGGTCTTATATTCCGAGCTCTTGGGGACTTGGGTTTGCTGGACCTCTCGCATTGATAGCCTTGATCATTCCCGCGATTAAACATAAGACTGCTGTTATCTCAGCATTAACCGCTGCTTTTACTTGTGTCTTAACAATCAATCTGCCATATCGCTTAACGATTGTTTGCTCAGTGATTGCTGGCGTGATGGCTGCAGTATTAGTGGATAAACAATCTCAAAAGAAGAGCGTATGAATACAGTGGACCTATGGATTGCTTTTTTTGGCCTGATGCTAGTTAGCATACTGAGCAGAGGCTCTTTTCTTTTGGCGGGCTCAAAATTTCCCATACCCAGAACTGTTCATGAGTTCTTGCGTTATGCGCCTACTGCTGCGCTGATTGCGATTGTTCTTCCGGATGTATTGTTTGTAAAAGATCCAGCAACACAACTATTTGAATTAAACCTGTATTCACCCCAACTATTTGGAGCTATTGGTGGGGCGATTGGATTTTTGGTCACCAACAGTATCTTGGCGACCATATTATTGGGAATGACCTTTTTTACTCTGGCCAGATTTTTGATCTAAACAAACCCCCGCTGAAATAGTGGGGGGTTTAACTTTGGATCTATTAGAGGTATATTGAAAGCATGCGAATCTCTAGTAAAAGCAAAATTGCCTTCCAAATCCTATTGGATATTGCGGCCCATACTGCACATGGCCGTGCCATTTCTATTCCGCTCATGTGTCATCGGCACAAGCTGTCTCATTCTTATTTAGAGACTATCTTTTCTCAATTAAGGATTGCTGGGATGATCAGAAGTCATCGTGGCCCTGGTGGTGGTTACTCTTTGAGCAAAGAACCAAATGATATTTCTTTGTATGACGTTGTATGCCTAGTGGGTGGAAATGAAATAGCTCGTGAGGATTTAGGCTCCATGTTTTGGTCTGATCTTGATAAGCATATGAGCATTCAAATGCAGCAAATGACGCTATCTGAGGCATTGCAAAAGTCATTCATTACCATTGAGCAAAGTACAAAAGGCTTTAACCACGTTAAACCTAGTCGGGCTACTCAGGTTTTTGCTGCTCCACAAAAGAAGAAAGCGTTGAAGAAGACCAAGCCACGCTTAGGTCCAAACTCAGTATTTGCATTTGGTAAATACCTAAAGACTTCTTGATATTCATTGTTGGCTTCAGTCCAACGAATCGTGACTTCAGTGAATAGCCACGCAGCTTAGCCTCAGATCCACAAAGTGCGGCTACCAGTTATTCCCATTGTTATAAAACGACCAGTCACCACGGATAAGCCTTTATCGCTATAGAAATCTTGATGACTTTTATATTAGGGTAAATACTAGTTTTGTATATATTTTTACAACACCCAAAAATTAATGCTAAATTAATTATAGCTATAAATTATTGATATTTAAGGAAAAAATACTGTTTCTAAATTTAATATGTACATTAACCTTGACATTTCTAAGTGTATTTAATAGATTACATATGTAGTAATTGGAAACAGTGATTTTGGTCACTACCCTGCGTGCGGGGTTGCACGTTTAGTTAGTCTTTTCTATAGGGAGACGCAAACTATGTCAGATGGAAAAATGAGCCTTACCGGCCTGACGGAGGAACAATCAGAGGAGTTGCATCGGAATCTGATTCAGGGGACCCAGTTTTTTGGGATGATTGCAGCACTAGCACATTTGCTTGCTTATATTTATTCGCCTTGGCTTAAATAAGGAAAAGGGAGATCAATATGATTTACGGAAAAATGTGGACGGTAGTGAAACCTACAGTTGGAGTTCCGATCATGCTAGCAGCAGTGGCAATCGGTTCTTTTAGTGTGCACTTAGCAATCTTGACTCATACAACTTGGGTTAGTGGTTTCTTAGAGGGTGGCGCCAAGACGGCGGCAGTAGCAACGGCACCCGCGGCACCGGTTAAAAAGTAATACGCTTTAGACCACTATCAAGGCTGGCTTAACACCAGCCTTTTTAGTTTCTACGTTTACATAAAATCATCAGTATTACTTCATATATATATTTCTAGGTCACTAAGGTAGAATTTATTAAATGAAGCGAGTGACAAAAATGCTCATGCAGTCCTGGTCTAATCTTGGGCCTCGATATCTTCCCTTTGCGGATGCGGCTTCAGATGACTTACCTCTATCAAGATTACTAAGACTCTCTCTTTTTCAGGCCTCCTCAGGGATGGCATTGGTTTTACTGGTTGGTACCTTAAACCGCGTGATGATTGTGGAGCTGCATGTGCCAGCTTCGATTGTTTCGGTAATGATTTCATTGCCAATCATCTTTGCCCCTTTTAGAGCTCTCATAGGCTTTCGTTCGGATAACCATAAATCTGCGTTTGGTTGGCGAAGAGTGCCCTTTATCTGGATGGGCACTCTAGTTCAATTTGGCGGACTATCCATCATGCCGTTCGCATTGCTGGTTTTATCGGGCGCTGGACAATCTGCGCAAGCACCAGTTTGGATTGGTTGGGCTGCATCTGGCCTAGCATTTTTACTGGTAGGTGCTGGCATTCATATTACGCAGACAATTGGCTTGGCCCTAGCGACAGATCTAGCCCCTGAAGTCGATCAGCCGAAGGTGGTTGGGTTGATGTACGTCATGCAGCTGCTTGGCATGATTGTGAGTGCGTTGGTATTTGGTTTGGCTTTAAGTGAATTTAGCCCTGGCAAATTAATTCAGGTCATTCAAGCTGCTGCGATTATTACGCTACTACTGAATGTCATCTCCTTATGGAAACAAGAGCCTAGAGGTCAAGTAGAAAAGAAATCTTCTAGAGAGCCTTCGTTCTTAGATTCTTGGCACACTTTTGCGCAAGGAGGAAATGCGAAGAGAAGGCTGGTTGCTGTTGGGTTTGGAACGATGGCTTTTAGTATGAATGAGGTTTTACTTGAGCCTTATGGCGGACAGATTTTAGGTATGAGTGTGAGTGATACCACCATGCTCACAGCAATCCTAGCGCTTGGGGGATTAATTGGATTTAGCTGGGCATCTCGTGTGCTTGGTAAAGGCACTGATCCGTTCTATATGGCCACTATTGGCGCATTGGTGGGTATTCCAGCATTTCTATTGATTGCGTTGTCTGCGCCATTGGCTATGACAGTACTTTTCTTGCTAGGTACTTTTTTGATTGGTTTTGGCGGCGGTCTCTTCAGCCACGGGACTTTAACTGCAACGATGCAGTTGGCACCTTCCAATCAAAGGGGTCTTGCATTGGGGGCATGGGGCGCAGTGCAGGCAACCGCAGCTGGGATTGCAATTGGCCTGGGCGGGGTCATTCGGGATATTGTTGTCGCAATAGGAGCTACAAATTGGCTCCCTGAGGGGGTAATAGGCCCAGCCACAGGCTATTCTTTCGTATATTTCTTGGAAATTGGCCTATTGATTGCTACAATTTTTTCTATGACAACGCTTTTGCCGAAGAGGAAATAAAATCGTATTAAGCCGTTGTATCTATTTTATGAAGTATGCGTTTTATTCAAGGAGACAGAGATGAATGTAACTGGAATTTTATTAACAGCCTGGGTAATTGTTTGCCTTATTACTATTGCATCAATGGCAAAAGGCCTCACTAGCAAATACAAGTAAAAGATTTACTTGAAACACCTCATTGATATGTGAGGTGTTTATCGTGGGCCAAATATTTTGTGCACCACATACTCCATCATGAAATTGCAAATGAGTGCAGTGACTATGCCGGTCAGAACAGCAAGTCCTGTTCCACTAATTTCGTAACCAAACTTGAATCCATAACCAAACCCAATAATGCTGGCAAGCAAGTAGGGGATGAGGCGCCAAAAATGAAATTTATTTTTGGTATTGCTCATACCATCAGCTGTTAATTAGTTGATTTGAATTTTCTGCAGCACTTGCACAAACTCGGGGTGATTGCAGACAGAAAATACCCACCTAAGCCAATGATAAATAGGGTGTACTCCTGATCTCGTATCGCTAGGATGAGGCCAAGCAACATGATGAACAGAAAAGCTAGGCTAATAATTGTTTTGGAGAACATGTCTACCTCTTGATGTTGGAGTGAGTCAAAATTGATGTGTAGGTTGAATTCTAGCGATTTTATAGTGGCTTCGGAATCAAATCCGCCGCACCTTGCGCGAGTAAATCTTGGGCAACCGCTAAG
>CAJEZV010000023.1 GCA_903995005.1 uncultured beta proteobacterium | reverse complement strand
CACGACGCTCTTCCGATCTGTAAGCACACCATTCGTGAACTCATTCAAATCCAAATTAATTCCGATCCACGTCGTGGAACTGCAGAAGAACACCCACTGAATCCAGTGCGTATTGACTCAGCAGTAGAGTTAGAGCTAGCCCGACAACAGCTGACTGGCGATAGCGTTCCTAGAATTGATCACAAAGTACTCATTCAGAGCAATGGAAATGTTGCTTTTGATGTAACTGATCTGATTCATCCAGATGTAGCCCACCAAGTGGCTCTAGCTGCGCGCGTGGTTGGTCTTGAGATTGCCGGAGTTGATCTGGTTACGCAAGATATTAGTCGCCCACTAGCAGGACAAAATGCTGCCATTGTGGAAGTAAATGCTGGCCCTGGTCTACTAATGCACTTAAAGCCAGCGAGTGGCAAACCCCAGCCCGTAGGCAAAGAAATTGCCAACCACCTCTTTCCTCCAGGTGCAGATTTCCGTATTCCAGTAGTAGGTATTTGTGGTGAAAACGGCAAAACACCTGTCGCAGAGATGGTGGCGCATTTCTTACGCCTCACGAATGTCTATGTTGGTCTCTCTTGCAGCAAAGGTTTGTTCTTTGGTAGTCGCGCAATTCCAAATACCAATGCCTCTAATTGGGAAAATGCACGCCGCACTTTACTCAATCGCGCTGTAGAAGCTGTTGTCATTGAAAACAATCATCTCTCGATGCTGATTGAAGGCTTGGCTTACGATCGCTGCGAGGTTGGAGTGGTGCTTAACGTAGATCCAAAAGCCAACTTCCCTCAATACGCTATTTATGACGAAGACCAAGTCTTTAGTATTGTGCGCACTCAGATTGATGTTGTACTCCCAACTGGTGTTGGTGTACTCAACGCTGATGATCCACAATGCGTTCAAATGGCCGAGCTCTGTGATGGTCAAGTCATCTTCTTTAGTGAAGATCCAAATTCTGAAGTGATTAAAACCCATCTGCAAAATGGTGGTCGTGCAGTGTTGGTTGGTAAACAACAAATCACTCTCAAGTCTGGCACTCTAGATCAGAAATCGATTCCTGTGCCACGCCACTCTGAATCAGATGCTACCGCTCCATGGAAGGGTATGAACCTAGGCGCTGCAATTGCTGCCGCCTGGGCGCTAAATATACCGTTTAATGTCATCGAAGCTGGCGCAGAAACATTTGTGCCAGACCTTACTACTGGAACAGGGGCCTAAGTGGAAATCACTCGTATTCGTATGCTGCGCGGCCCCAATTTATGGAGCCGCCATACTGGGCTAGAAGCAATTGTTTCTTGCGATGTATCTGAGCGCTCAATTGACTCCATTCCCCAATTTGAAAACAAGATTCGTGAGCGCTTTCCACAGCTTGGCAGTATGCGTCGCGGTGGCCACAATGAAGTTCTCTCACTAGCCCACGCTTTAGAACATGCTGCACTTGGATTACAAGCGCAAGCAGGCTGTCCTGTTACTTTTAGTCGCACAGTTCAAACTATCGACGCTGGTGTCTATCAAGTAGTCGTGGAATATACCGAAGAGGTTGTTGGACGCATGGCTTTTGACTTTGCTTTTGCGCTCATTCAGGCAACATTGAATGATGCGCCGTTTGATCTTGCTGCTGCACTCTCTGAGCTAGAGGCCTTATACGAAGATGTTCGACTAGGCCCTAGCACTGGATCTATTGTTGATGCAGCTTTACAGCGCAACATTCCTTACCGCCGCATGACAGAAGGCAGTATGGTTCAGTTTGGTTGGGGTAGCAAACAAAAGCGTATTCAAGCAGCTGAAACCAGTGATACCAGCGCAATTGCAGAAGCAATAGCGCAAGATAAAGAGCTCACTAAAAACCTACTAGCCGCTGCAGGCGTTTCAGTACCTATTGGCGAGGTAGTGACTACTGCCGATGATGCCTGGCGTGCCGCCCAAAAAATTGGCGGCCCCATTGTTCTCAAACCCAAAGATGGCAATCAAGGTAAAGGTGTTGTTGCCAATATCCAAACGGAAGAAGAGATTCGCGCTGGATTTATAGTGACCCAAGGTTTTGGTCGTGAAACCATTGTTGAGCGCTACCTGCCTGGTGCTGACTATCGCCTACTAGTCGTTGGCAATCGTCTTTCTGCGGCCGCGCGTCGTGAACCCGCTCAAGTGGTTGGTGATGGCACGCATACTGTTGCTGAATTAGTTGAAATCGAAAACAAAAATCCGCTGCGTGGCGATGGCCATGCAACCGCCCTCACTAAAATTCGGTTTGATGACATTGCTTTAACCCATCTAGCTAGCAATGGGCTCACCCCTCAGCATGTTCCGAAAACTGGTGAACGTGTACTACTTCGCAATAACGCAAACTTAAGTACCGGCGGTACCGCCACTGATGTTACTGATGATGTCCATCCCGATGTAGCTGCAAGTGCAGTAACTGCCGCACAAATGATTGGGCTTGATATTGCAGGCGTGGATATCTTGTGTGAGTCTATCTATAAACCATTGGAGCAACAAGGTGGCGGTATCGTTGAAGTCAATGCTGCGCCAGGTTTGCGCATGCACCTCAAGCCTTCCTATGGCAAAGGCCGTCCTGTTGGTGAAGACATCATCAATACAATGTTCCCTCCTGGTGATGACGGTCGCATTCCGGTTGTTGCAGTCACCGGCACCAATGGCAAAACAACTACCGTTCGTTTAATTGCACATCTATTGGATGAGACGGGTCTTCGTGTCGGAATGACCACAACTGATGGTGTTTATGTTAACCATCGTTTAATTGACTCTGGCGATTGCAGTGGCCCTAAGAGTGCTCGTAACGTATTAATGCATCCTGACGTAGATGCCGCAGTGCTAGAAACCGCCCGCGGCGGTATGTTGCGTGAGGGTCTTGGTTTTGATCGCTGTGAAGTAGCTGTAGTCACCAATATTGGTGAAGGCGACCACCTCGGCTTGAACTACATCACTAGCGTTGAGGATCTAGCGATCC
The DNA here is from genome assembly GCA_903995005.1 of uncultured beta proteobacterium. Lineage (GTDB taxonomy): Bacteria > Pseudomonadota > Gammaproteobacteria > Burkholderiales > Burkholderiaceae > Polynucleobacter. Next base: position 15,368 of record CAJEZV010000023.1, on the reverse strand, counting down.
TCAAACGCGTTATCGTTCAAAACGTTGCGCCAACTGGTGCCGCCGTGCTCAATGCCGCAGACCCCATCGTGGTCAAAATGGGTGACAAGTGTTCTGGTAGGGTTATTTTCTTTGCTCAGAATCAGCATCATCCAATCATTGCTGCGCATCGCGCTAAGAATAAGAAAGTAATCTACTTTGATGGCACCTATATTGTTGCCTCAAAGGGCTCAAGAATGATGTATCGCTTCCCTGTGAGTGAAATCCCCATCACCCAAAATGGCGTGCTCGGTTTTCAAGTAGAAAATGCGATGGCCGCAATCGGCGCTGCTTGGGCGCTCGGATTAGATGCCGAGAAAATTGCGCGCGCCCTCTACAGTTTTGAGGGTGATGCAAACTCAGTTCCAGGTCGCTTCAATCAGTTTCAGCACAACGGTGCAACCGTGATTGCTGACTATGGCCATAATCCAGATGCAATGCGTGCTCTAGCGAGCGCCATTCAAGCGATGAAGCCCAAGAAAAGCCACGTTGTGATTAGCGGCGCCGGTGATCGACGCGATGAAGATATTCGTGATCTCACCCGTATTTTGGGCAACTCATTTGATAATGTCATCTTGTATCAAGATGCTTGCCAACGTGGACGTGAAGATGGCGAAGTGCTCAAGCTCCTACAAGAAGGCTTGGTAGGCGCAACTAAAGCCAAGCAAGTAAAAGAAATTCACGGGGAATTTAAGGCGATTGATACCGCCCTAGAAGATATCTCAGCTGGAGATATCTGCCTCATTCTGATTGATCAAGTAGAAGAGTCGCTCGCCTACCTCAAAGAAAAAGTAAAGCCCTAAGATCAAACTTGGGCTATCGCTTACGAATGGTATTGCCGTAAGCGATCAATTTCTTCTCTAGACCCCAACATCACTGAGACACGCTCATGCAAGCCTGTCGGCTCTAGATCCATAATGGTCTGAGTACCATTAATGGAAGCGCCACCAGCCTGCTCTACCAAGAAGCTCATTGGATTGGCTTCATACATTAAGCGCAACTTCCCAGCCTTTTTTGGATCACGTTTATCCCAAGGGTACATAAATATGCCACCACGAGATAAGACACGGTGCACGTCAGCTACCATGGATGCAATCCAGCGCATATTAAAGTCTTTATCACGAACACCCGTAGTACCAGCCAAGCATTCTTCGACATAACGACGCACTGGATCAGCCCAATGACGCATATTCGACATATTGATTGCAAACTCTTTAGTAGCCGGCGAGATAGTCACAACATCTTTAATTAATAAGAATTCGCCAGTCTCTTTATTGAGGGTGAACATCACTACACCATCACCCAGAGTAAGGGCCATCGTGGTTTGCGGGCCATAAACCACATAGCCAGCAGCTACTTGATGACGTCCTGATAATAAGAAATCAGAAGTCTGTAAAGGAGCGTTGGGATCTTGCTTCTTCAGAATAGAAAAAATGGTTCCAATGGAGACATTCACATCAATATTAGATGAGCCATCGAGTGGATCAAATAAGAGAAGGTAGTCTCCAGTGCCTTGCACCGGTACGGGTAGCTCCATTTCTTCAGAGGCAAGACCAGCAAGTGATTTACATCCCTTGACGCCATCCATCAATTGATCATTGGCAATGATGTCAAGTTTTTGCTGTACTTCACCCTGAACGTTACCGCTACCAGCAGATCCCAGTAAACCAATCAAAGCACCCTGTGCTACTTCATGACTTAAGGTCGAGCAAGTATTGACTACCGCGAGCAATAAATCTTGTAGGCCAGCAGGAATAGCAACACCTTTAGGTTTAGCGCTTACTAAATATTGCTTGAAGTTGGTATTGGTGCTTGAGGACAAAGGTAGTTCTCCAATTGTTAATGCTAATGACGTTCTTTAGGACTCTATTTTGCCTTGTAATCCAAAAGACTAGTTACCCAAAGCCTTACCAACCACTTCCCTAGTATCTGGAGAAAGGGTTGGGCATGCTGCCACGCGCTCTAGGGACGCTTTCATCTTATCTTGATAAGGTTGGGAAAATAAACGCCAGCGATCCAAGGCTCTCGCCAAGCGGGCTGCAACCTGAGGGTTAATCGAATCCAAAGCTAGGACGCTATCAGCCCAAAACTCGTAACCGCTACCATCCACCTGATGAAAGCTTGCAGGATTATTGGAGCAGAAAGCATGAATCACGCTACGGACACGATTCGGGTTATTCATCTTAAATGCAGGATGCTCGCGTAATTTCTTGACATCGCTCAGGGTTGGCTCAAGACCATCAACCGGTGGACGGCTCGATTGCAATCCAAACCACTTATCAATGACCAGGGCATCATTAGCAAAGCGCTCGAAGAAATCAATCAAGCAGTCTTTTGCTTCCCTCGTCCCGTGAATCACCAAACCAGCTAAAGCTGCATAGCGCTCAGTCATATTGTCAGCAATGCGGTATTGGTTTACTGCCATTGGCGCCCAAACATCCTTATTGGCTTCGAGCAACATACTCAGAGCTAAGTTCTTTAGCGCACGCTTACCGACATCGACTGCATCAGACTTAAATGGCCCGGGTGTTTGCATTTGCTGATAGAGTGCAGCCCACTCTAATTGCAACTGCTTCGCAATTTCTCTGCGGAATGCACGGCGTGCGGCAAAAATTTTCTGTGGATCTACGCTAGCGCATTGCTCGTAAAGATAGGACTCTGCAGGCAGCGTCAAGGCAAGTTCTTTAAAGGCTGGATCCAGCTTAGGGTCCAGTAAAAGATTGCGATAGGCATTAATCAATTTCTCATCAGGCAAGCGATTATTCAAAATCATTTGCATCGCTAGCCTTTGAGCAGCCTCCCAGCGATTAAAGGGGTCATCATCAGATGAGAACAGCGTTAAAAGATCGGCTTCACTTTGCTCAAAGTCTAAATGAATCGGGGCTGAGAAATTTCGATTCATTGACAGTACTGGGCGCTCATCAATGCTGTCAAAAGTCCAGCTTTGATTAGCTTGCGTTAACTCCAATAACTGCTCTACTTGATTATTGCCTTTAGTAATCAAGCGCATCTTCAGTGGAATATGAAAAGGCTTCTTCTCAGGCTGACCAGCACTTGGGGCGCAGCTTTGAATCAATGTAATTTGATATTGTTTTTTACTTGGATCGTAATGTTCTTGAACTTTCACCCTCGGGGTACCTGCTTGGCTATACCAATTTCTAAATTGGGTGAGGTCTCTGCCATTAGCATCCGCCATTGCCATCAAGAAATCATCACAAGTGACTGCCTGGCCATCATGGCGCTTGAAATACAAATCCATACCCTTACGGAAACCGTCTTTGCCGAGTAAGGTCTGATACATGCGAACTACTTCTGAGCCCTTCTCATACACAGTCACGGTATAGAAGTTACTAATCTCCTGATATTCATCTGGACGAATGGGGTGAGCCATCGGACCCGCATCCTCAGGGAACTGTAGCTGACGTAGTAGACGAACATCCTCAATGCGCTTAACCGCCCTACCAGATTCACTGCCCATTTGATCAGCAGAAAACTCTTGATCCCTAAATACCGTTAAGCCTTCTTTCAGAGATAGCTGAAACCAATCTTGGCAAGTTACTCGATTGCCAGTCCAGTTATGGAAATACTCGTGTGCAACAACGCTTTCAATGTTGGCAAAGTCTGCGTCGGTTGCCGTTTCAGGTTGCGCGAGCACAAACTTGGTATTGAATATATTCAACCCTTTGTTTTCCATCGCGCCCATATTGAAATCACCTACTGCCACAATCATGAAGCGCTCTAAATCCAACTCTAGGCCAAAACGTTTTTCATCCCAATGAATCGAGGCGATTAAAGAATCCATGGCATGACGGGTTTTCTTGAGATCATGAGGCTCTACCCATATCTGCAAGAGTTTCTGAGCCCCACTGCTAGTGGTAATAGTCTCCTCTATACACTCCAACTTACCAGCAACCAGCGCAAACAAATAGGACGGCTTTGGAAATGGGTCTTCCCAGGTAGCGCTATGCCATCCGTTTGGTAATTTCTCAGAAATCAATAGGTTGCCATTGGATAAGAGAACGGGGCACTCAGCCTCGCGTGCGCGCAAGGTCACGCGATAACGCTCCATCACATCAGGGCGATCTAAGAAGTAGGTAATTTTTCTGAAGCCTTCAGCTTCACATTGCGTAAAGAAGTTTCCATTCGAAACATACAAACCCATGAGGGACGTATTTTTCTCTGGAACACATACACAAATGATTTCAACGAAGAATTTATCCCTGCCCTCATTTGGTAAAGAATGGATGGTTAAAAATTCAGGGGTGAGCTCAAAGTGGCGATGAGCCTCTCCATTAATACGCAAACTCACAAACTCCAATTCTTGGCCAACCAAAACTAATGGTGCCCCCGCTTCAAAACTCTTGCCCGGCAAAACCTCAATTCGACTTTTGATAATCGTGCGTGCCGGATCTAAGGCGATATCAAGCTCTACTTGATCAAAGGTATAAACAGGAGGACGGTATTCGAGCCGACGAAAGCTCTGTGGCAGATCAGTTTTCATGGGTTTATTTTAAGCCTTGGCTAGAGTAGCTGCAGACTTGCCATTAGGCTGCTAACCCCAGATCAGCGTAGCAATACCGATGGCAATAAAGGTAACGGCGGCAACGGCATGCACCCACTTAATGGGCATACGCTTGGTAAATTTTTGACCAATCCAGACTGCTGGAGCATTAGCCAACATCATCCCTAATGTGGTGCCAACCGTTACAGAGAAAACATCTTCATAGCGTGCACCTAGAGCAATCGTTGCAATTTGGGTCTTATCCCCCATCTCAGCCAAGAAGAATAGGCCAACCGTTAGCAAAAATACTTGCCATGCACGATCAACTACCTTTGAGCCGGCTGCATCGTCAATATGATCCGGGACAAGGAGCCATAGCCCGATACCTAAGAAGCTCAAGCCTAAAATCCATCGCATCACATCTGGAGAAACCAAAGTCGTGAGCCAATGGCCCAGCAAAGCTGCGCAAGCATGATTAGCAATAGTGGCAATCAATATGCCCGCAATAATTGCCAAGGCCTGCTTGGGATAGCGTGCAGCCAACATCAAAGAGAGAAGTTGAGTTTTATCACCCATCTCTGCTAAGGCGACAACACCAGTAGAGAGGGCTAGAGCAGAAACATCCATAAAGGTAGTGGTTCCAGTAGATACAGCAATCAGTAGTACGTTGGGGATAGTTTAAATCCCCAAAGTGCCCACAAGCTACAAGAACTACTAATCCTTATAAAACCAGCTTAAGCAATCAAGAGTTCTTCTGCCAAAGAAAAGTCTAGGCCTTGAGCCATAGCCACCGGTTGAGAGGTTAATACCCCCTTATGCACGCTCAAACCGTTCCGTAGGTGGTGATCAATTGATAAAGCTTTCATAACACCACGGTTAGCTAAGGCCTCTACAAATGGATAGGTGGCGTTAGTTAATGCAAAAGTGGAGGTTCTTGCAACCGCACCAGGCATATTAGCAACGCAATAATGTAATACACCATCTACCAAGAAAGTGGGGTCAGCATGTGTAGTAGGTCTAGAGGTTTCAAAGCACCCGCCCTGATCAATTGCCACATCCACCACTACTGAGCCTGGCTTCATTTTTTTTACCATCTCATGGGTAACCAACTTTGGTGCTGCGCCACCGGGCAGTAGCACTGCACCAATCACAACATCTGCCTCACAAACTTCTTGCTCTATTAGTAAGTTATCGGAATAAAAGGTTCTTACGCTATTGCCGTAATGCATATCGATCTGACGTAAGCGATCTATGTCACGATCAAAGATGCAAATATCAGCGCCCATACCGACAGCCATTTGTAAAGCATTACGTCCTACGACCCCGCCACCCAAAATTACGATCTTCGCTGGAGATACGCCCGGCACACCTGCCATCAGTACGCCCAGGCCGCCATGCGTTTTTTCTAAATGGGAGGCCGCTGCCTGAATTGACATGCGACCAGCGACCTCGCTCATGGGCGCCAATAGTGGCAAAGCCCCATTCATAGCCGTTACTGTTTCATAGGCAATGCAAGTCGCACCAGAATCAAGCAAAGCCTTGGTCTGCTTTGGATCTGGCGCTAAATGTAGGTAAGTAAACAGAATCTGATCTTCGCGGAGCATTGCGCACTCTTGTGCTTGAGGCTCCTTGACCTTCACAATCATTTCGGCCTTATGAAACACTTCTGCCGCACTATCAATCAGTGAAGCTCCAGCAATTCGATAAGACTCACCTGTCAGACCAATCTGCTCACCCGCACCCCGCTGAACCAAAACGGTATGGCCTTGTTTACATAGCCCACTGACATTTCCCGGAGTTAATCCAACTCGGAACTCATTATTTTTAACTTCTTGCGGTACACCAATAATCATTGCTATCTCCCTTTATTTAAATTCACGATTACTTTTTGTTTTATGGTGTAAGCCAACGATATAAAACATCGCTAGATACACCGTTAATAGGCACGGTCCTAATAACAAAGCAATCCGTGCATCCTCATGAAAGCCCATCAGCACAACTACCAAAAAAATGAATGCCAGAGCAAACCATGAGGAATAAGGATACCAAGGAGTGCGATATGCAAGTTCAGCGGCCTGGGCCTTAGTTAATGAGCGGCGGAATTGGATTTGCGTAAATAAGATCGCAATCCACACCATCAAACCAACAAAGGTCACTGCAGCCATGATGTATTGGAATGCCTTATCAGGAACAAAGTAGTTCAAGACAACGCCTGTCATACAGACCGCAACGGTGATGATCACTGCTCGATGGGGAACGCCATACTTTGATAATTTTGAAAACGGGGCTGGAGCGTAACCATTGCTCGATAGGGAGTACAAGAGTCGACCACCGCTGAAGATCCCAGCATTGCATGATGACAGCGCTGCAGTAATGACAACAAAGTTGATCAAACCAGCCGCTTCACGCAAACCGATACGTTCAAACATCACGACAAAGGGGCTGCCCTGCTGACCCACTTCATTCCAAGGGAAAATCGCCAGAATGACCAAGATGGCTCCCATATAAAAAATTAAGATGCGCCAAGCGAGTGAGTCAATTGCCATAGGGATTGTTTTGCGCGGGTTCTCTGCCTCACCTGCAGATAAACCAATCATCTCAATACCAACATAGGCAAATAGGACCATCTGTAGTGAGAGCAACATTCCACCAATACCATTTGGGAAGAAGCCACCGTGTTACCACAGATTACTCAAACCAATCGGCTGCCAATCATTGGTAAAACCAAATAAGATCACTGATCCACCGAGAGCAATCATGGCAATAATTGCTACCACCTTAATTAAGGCAAACCAGAATTCAAATTCACCGAATACTTTGACGGCGATGAGATTGATTAAGCCCATCATCACGATCGAAGACAGTGCCCAAACCCACTGTGGCGCCTCTGGGAACCAAATGCCCATATAAATACCGACCGCAGTGACCTCGGCAATACCAACTACAACCCAATACGTCCAATAGCCCCAGCCGACCATATAACCTGCCAATGGGCCAACATAGTTGTTGGCATAGGCTGCAAAGGATCCCGCGACAGGCTCATGCACCGCCATTTCACCAAGTGCGCGCAAGACGATAAAGGCAACAATTCCCGCAAGTAGATAACCCAAGAGAATCGACGGCCCAGCAATTTTGATTGCACTTGCTGATCCTAGAAATAAACCAACGCCAATCATTGACCCTAATGCCATCAAGCGAATATGTCTTACTTTGAGATGGCGTTTTAAGCCAGTGTGTTCAGTCTGCAAAAGAGACCTCCTTTCGATTTGTCATTGGCTGATTTACCAACGAAGCAAAGTCTAGGGAGTGCTTGGCAGATGTACTAGGGGGTAAAAATATCTAAAGTGATTAAAGATATAAAAAGGAAATCGCTTAAATGAAAAATGTCTTTTAAATCAAGACCAATGGAAGTCGGAAATAATTTCTGATTGCAAAATAATCAGTAATTTCCTACAGGGAATCCCCTTAAGGAATTAGTACAAATAAAGTTGTAGTTAAGCTTGGGCAGCTATGAGATTCAAAATCTCAGCAGCAGCTGCAAGGCCGCAGGCTGCAGTCACCATCACGGTAGAACCGTAGCCCGAACACGCTAAGCCACCATTCGCAGCGCCAGCCCTAGGCTCATGCGAGTAAATCGCACGAATCCCAATTTTTTTCTTTAGGTTTCTGGAAAAGCCGTGATCTTGTCTGAGTCCTTGTCTTACTTTTGCTAATAAGGCATCTTGCTCGGTTCGAGAAAGATCATCACAACGCACCGAGGTTGGATCAGTCTTACCGCCGGCAGCTCCACACATCACTAGAGCACGATTATTTTTATTTGCCCATACCGATAAAGCAATTTTAGTTTGTACTGAATCCGTAGCGTCTAATACCAATGCATTATTTGGTATGAGTACATCTAAATTTTCTGGAGTTAAAAATTCATCGCAAGGAGATAATGTGATCTCTGGATTAATTTGCAAAATACGCTGCGTCATCGCCTCGACTTTGGCCTTACCGTACTGACCCTCGAGAGCATGTAATTGACGGTTAGTATTACTCTCCGCAATATGATCAAAGTCAACTAAGACAAGATGGCCAATGCCGGTTCGAGCTAATGCCTCAGCCGCCCAGGAGCCAACCCCACCTAGACCAGCGACCACCACCGTAGCATTACGAAAACGCTCACGCAGCTCTGGGCCATAGAGTCTAGAGACTCCGCTAAAACGACGATCTTCGGTACTTTCTTCTATCTTGTCTTCTGCCATAGCTTCTTTATACTGAAAAAATGGACTCCATTGCTCAACTTCGCAAAAACTATACCTTTGGCCAGCTTTCAGAAACTGACGTTCCGGGTAATCCAATTCCGCTTTTTCAACTCTGGTTTGACCAAGCTGTAAGAGCGGAGTGTCCTGAACCTAATTCCATGACTCTGGCTACGGCTAATAAAGCTGGCAATCCATCAGCTCGTATTGTCTTACTAAAAGGCGCAGACCAAAACGGTTTCACCTTTTTTACTAACTATGAGAGCCAAAAAGGTAAAGAATTAGCGATCCGACCTCAAGCTGCACTGCTTTTTCATTGGCATGAACTAGAGCGTCAAGTGCGAATTCAAGGAGTTGTAGAGCGAGTGAGCGCCGCAGAAAGTGATGAATACTTCCACTCTAGGCCTCCTGCATCACGGATTGGCGCTTGGGCTTCTCCACAAAGTTCAGCCATTCCAAATCGTGAGTTTTTGGAAGAAGCTGAGAAACGCTTCACCGCAGAGTTTGGAAATACCCCACCACGGCCCGAGCATTGGGGCGGGTATCGCTTACGCCCAACTGAAATTGAATTCTGGCAAGGCCGCCCTTCCAGGTTACACGATCGCATTCACTACAAGTTCAATGGATCGACTTGGCAAGTAAACCGCCTAGCTCCTTAAGAGTATTGCGGCGCTATCAGCGCTTTAAATTTTGCTCTGAACTTTGCTAACTTAGGCGCAACCACTGCCATGCAATAGCCTTGATTAGGGTGTTGCACAAAGTAATTCTGGTGATAGTCCTCAGCAGGGAAAATCGTAGGTGCCGCATCAATTTGTGTCACTACTGCCCTAGAGTAAATTTTAGAATCGTCAAGCTCTTTAACTACCTCGTGTGCAATTTTGGATTGCTCATCGCTGTGCGTAAAGATGACCGATCGATATTGGGTGCCATGATCATTACCTTGGTAGTTCAATGTTGTGGGATCATGAATCACAAAAAAGATCTCCAATAGATCTCGAAAGGAAATGACTTGAGGATCAAAGAGGATGTCCACAATTTCCGCGTGCCCTGTAACGCCAGTGCAAATCGCTTCATATGTGGGATTAGGTCTCGCACCTCCAGCATATCCAGAAACGACTGATTTCACCCCGGAAACTTGCTGATAAACAGCCTCAAGGCACCAAAAACAGCCGCCGCCCAAGGTTGCGCGCTCTAAAGTGGTTTGGTTTTTATCAAGGGTTTCGTTCATGGCTTTATCCTAATGCCTTATTTCAATATCTGCCAACTATTAAAAACTATGAATCGCTTCACCATCCAACTTGATGAAATTAAAGCGGCCTATGCTGCTGAGCCAAATCCCAGCCTTGAGGTCAGATTGGAGCGTATTGGCCGAATCGAGAAAATGATTGAAGCCAATGAAGAAAAGATCTGCAAAGTGCTGACGGCAGACTTTGGAGTTCGCCACCCTATTGAAACGCGCCTTGCTGAATTTCAGATGGTGTATCAGGCCTGCAAGTACACCCGCAAACATCTCAAAGAATGGATGAAGCCTGTGCAAATGGAGGTTCCCTCGTATATGGGCTCTACGGAAGCATGGCTTCAAAGTCAATCAATCGGTGTGGTTGGGATTATGAGCCCCTGGAATTACCCTATTCAATTGGCCCTAGTTCCAACCATTGCTGCATTTGCTGCTGGAAATCGGGTTTGGCTCAAACCTTCTGATCGTAGCTCTCGCACCTCTGGATTTTTAGCGGGATTGATTCAAGAATATTTTCACCCTAGTGAATTTTGCGTAAGCACTGGTGGCGTTGACGTAGCAGAACTATTCGCTGCGCTAGCATTTGACCATCTTCTGTTTACCGGCTCAGAAGCCATTGGCAAAAAGGTAATGCGTGCTGCTGCCGAAAACCTCACTCCAGTGACCTTAGAGCTTGGTGGCAAAACGCCAGCCATCATTGATCCAAATACCAAACTTCAAGATGCAGCCGCCGCTATTATTTATGGCAAGCTACTCAATAGTGGTCAAACTTGTATTGCCCCTGATTACATTCTGATTGAACAAAGTAATCAAACGGCATTTATTGATGCGCTACAGACTGAAGCCCAAACCCAATTTAGTAATCCTGAAGAGCTCACAGGCCCGATTGATGATGATCAGTTGCAATACTGGCAACACTTAGTCAGTGATGCGCTAGATCGTGGTGCAAAAGCTACTCCATTACTCAAAAATCCATCCGCTGGAGCTAGAAGGTTTGAGCCTGTTCTACTGACTGATGTACCGCCTCAAGCTCGCGTTCTGCATGAAGAAATTTTTGGCCCCATTCTGCCAATAGTGACTATTGCAGACACTGCTGCAGCCATTACTTATGTTAACAACAGACCACGCCCTTTAGCCCTTTACTGGTTTGGCAAAGACAAAAAGAATATGCAGCGCGTTCTGGACGAAACTCGCTCTGGTGGCGTAACGATTAATGACACCTTATTGCACGCTGCTGTAGAGTCTTTACCATTTGGTGGAATTGGTGCTAGCGGCATGGGTTCCTATAACGGTAAAACGGGCTTCGATACTTTCAGTCATGCAAAACCCATTTTGGAAGTGCGTGGCTTCTTGGGTAGTAATCTTCTCAAGGGCACTAAACCTGCTCGACCACCCTACGGCAAGAAGGCTGAGCGCCTCTTAAAGCATCTAAGGTAATCAAGCAATTAATAGGCGTAGAGCAAATCCAATAAATAACATCCCCGCCAACATCCAGAGGCTAGCGCCCCAGCGCGGATGACTCTCAAAAAACCTTGAGCAGAATTGGCCTATGCAAATTAAGGCCGCCAGATAGGTCATGCTCATCAGCTGCAAAACGGTTGCTAGATATAAAAAGGTATATGCAGGATTATCAAAGTCGGGACGAATAAACTGTGAGAAGAAGGCGATGAAGAAAAAAATTGCCTTAGGGTTAGTCAGCGAGAGAAGCAGTGCTGCTGTTAATGGATGCAACTGCATGAGACGCGCTTGGATTTCATAAACTTCTGAGGGTCTGCCGAATGCCCAACGCTGTTGGCCACTCCGCAGTAAGCCAATCCCCATCCAGGCTAGATAGGCCGCACCCAGAGCTCGGATGATGGCAAAAAGTACTGGTGATGACATTAGTAATGAACTAGCGCCCAAGGCAACTGCAAGCATCAAAACTAAATCACCAATAAAAATGCCGAGCGCTGCCCAAGCACCAGACTTCCATCCTCTTTGCGTTGCGATAGTTAAGACATAAAGTGAGTTAGGGCCCGGCAATAAAATGATGAAGAGGGTGCCGAGCAAATAGCTCGTGAAATCAACAATTCCTGCGTTTGAAGGGTTGAATAGGTCTAAAGAGAAAAATTCCATCTCTCCATCATAATTAATTCGGGAAAACCCTTGTAATCACCCCCTCAAACTGTCATAATGAGAGGCTTTTTAAAGCAATTTGATTCATCGCCCCCCAGCTATATTTCAGCGTACCGTTTAGAAGTCATAAACACCGAAGTTCATAAAATGCGCTGCCGCCTGTCTGATGGTCGATGCCTTTGACCATCGCATCCCATAAAACCATGGATGCAACATACGGAGACATCCCTTTGAGGGGATGTGCAATAGCATGACTTTTTCTAAAGAAACTAAACACGAGCCGAAAGACTCAAAAAGCACTGGAAATGAATTCCAGAATTTCGCCCTAGCGGCATCACTCCTAAAAAACGTTGCTGAACTGGGTTTTACCCAAGCTACTTCCGTGCAAGCTCAGGTTATTCCTGCTGCCTTAGCTGGTGGTGACTTATTGGTTAGCAGCCAAACCGGTAGCGGTAAAACCGCAGCCTTTTTATTGCCTTTGATTAATCAACTCATCGAAGATAACCCAAACAATTCGCCTGTACCAGGTCGCGCACAACCTAAGGTATTAGTGCTCTGCCCTACTCGTGAATTGGCTCAACAGGTTACTGCTGATGCAGTGAACTTAGTTCGTGGCATGAAGGGAATTCGTATTGCGACCGTGATGGGTGGCATGCCTTACGGCAAACAAATCCAAGCCCTGAAAGGTGCCTTGTTAGTTGTTGCAACCCCAGGTCGTTTACTCGACTTATGCGATAGCAAAGCAATTCGCTTAGATGATGTAAAGCAACTCGTCATTGATGAAGCTGATCGTATGCTCGATATGGGATTTGCTGACGATCTCGAGGCAATTGATAAGCGTTGTGCGGGTCGCAAGCAAACTTTGATGTTCTCTGCAACCTTTGCGCCAAAGATTATGTCTCTAGCAAATGCATTGACTACAGATGCTAAGCGGATTGAACTTGCTCATGCAGGCGAAAAGCACGCTAACATCGAACAGAAGCTACATTGGGCTGACAGCATGTCACATAAACATAAATTGCTGGAGCACATTTTGGCTGATGCCAGCTTGGATCAAGCAGTTGTGTTCGCAAGTACCCAAGTTGAAAGCGAAAAAATCGCTGACACATTGCGTGCAAATGGTTATGAAGCAACTGCCCTGCACGGTGCAATGCCGCAAGCTGTGCGTATGCGTCGCCTAGAGTCTTTACGTAAAGGTCATACCAAGATTTTGGTAGCAACTGACGTAGCGGCTCGCGGTATTGATGTGCCACGTATTAGTCACGTGATTAACTTTGGCTTGCCAATGAAACCAGAAGACTACACACACCGCATTGGTCGTACCGGTCGTGCTGGTCGCAATGGCGTAGCAATCACCTTAGTTGAACATCGTGATCGCGCGAAGATTCGCAATATCGAGCGTTTTACACAGCAAGATATCGTAGCTTCAGTCATCGCTGGTCTTGAGCCACAAGCCAAGCCAAGCTTTGGTGGTGGCGGTGGTCGTCCCGGCGGCCGCTCTGGCGGTGGCGGTGGTCGTTCTGGTGGCGGCGGTGGTGGTCGTTATGGCTCAGGCGCACGTTCTGAATCGCGTTTTGGTGGTGGTGGCTCTGGCGGTGGTAATCGCTCTGGCAATCATTTCGAAGCACGTTCGAATGGCTCTGCCGATTCACGTCCAACACGCTCTGCTGACTCACGTCCTACGCGTTCCGCTGACTCACGTCCAGCACGTCCTGCAGGTCCACGTTTTGCTAAACCAAAGTCTGGCGGTCAACGTCGGAACTTTAGCGGCAGCTAAATATGATTCACCGTAATCGTCTCCGTTCTTCATGGAATCGAGTCGGTTCCGGTGGAATTCATCGGGCGCCACGAAAGTGGCAACCCTGGCTTAGCGATACCGGGTCACTCACCCAAAAAATTGAGAAGGCTATTGGTCAAAAACTCGAAGTTCAAGTTTTACGAGACTGCCCTCAATCACTGAATAGCGACGAAAGTCGCTATTTCCATTTCAAGATTAGACGCTGCAGAGTACGTGAAGTACTTTTATGCATAAACAATATTCCTTTGGTGATGGCGCATAGCGTTATTCCTACTTTGAGCTCTAGTGGCAGTAATCATGCGGTGCTGCGGCTTGGCAGCAAGCCTTTGGGAGCGGTGCTCTTTGCTAAAACACGCAAACACTCTAAAGCAAAGCCTCCACGAGATATTGCACGCTTAGATAAGAGTAGTGCTTTGTGGAAAAAATGCTCTAAGAATTATCCTGAATTGAGTTCACCCCTGTGGGCTCGTCGCACCCTTTATAAACTCAAAGGACATCCAATTCTGGTAAATGAAATTTTCTTGCCAGCCTTACTTCGCTTCTCAAAAGCTTAGATCGTTAGCCAGGCTAAGCTGGCTTTAATGAGAGCCTCATCACCGGGGTCGGTGGTAAATACCTCTCCAAATCCAATCTGCTCAGCCGCATCTGCAATATTGTGGTGTGAGCATAAGGCGCTTGCACTTTGTAGGCCCTGAGGAAATTGATCCTTAAGTACTTGACCTAAATAACGCACTGCTTCAGATGATGTGAGTAACCAAAGTGATTTTGAGAAATCCATCTCATGAATTGCATGCCAAGCAGGGTTATCAAGATCTAACGGTACGCGAGTATATGTAGAAATTGCCTCAACTGTTGCGCCTGCTTTTAGTAGGGTGTCGGCTAACCACTCACGACCACCCTCGCCTTTAAAGATAATGACCTTCTTGTGATTCCAGTCCCAGCCAAGAGCTTGCAACTCATGCCATAAACCCTCTGAATCCCATTGCTCATTGTTCTGAGGAATGATGACAGGGGTGGGATTATTTTCTTGCCCAATGCCATGATTTTGTAGTGCCATTTTGCTACTGCCACCCATTACACCGACTGGAATAATCTGCTTAGAAAATTCTTGCCAATCACGTTCTAATAAACGCATCACACATTCAATGGCATTGGGGCTAACAAAGATTGCAAGATCTGTACCTGTTAAAGCGGTAGCAATGTGATCTGCCAGTTGATCATCTGTCTTAGGCACAATCGTTAGCAATGGCAATGAGACTATTTCTGGGAGGCTACGCTTAGCAACGCCACTTTGCTCGATGCTATTCGTGAGAACCTCTATCAACTGACGAGCTTGGCCGCTAGGTCTAGTGATGATGATGGTTTTAGTACTCATCGCTACAATAATTTTATTTAGTAACCTTCGGAATCAAATCCGCCGCACCTTGCGCGAGTAAATCTTGGGCAACCGCTAAG